>NZ_JBAKHV010000007.1:0-140686 GCF_036906775.1 Micromonospora sp. CPCC 205561
ACCACTACGCCCAGTGGGAGCAGCAGGCCGCCGACCTCGTCGCCCAGCACTGGAACAACTGACCAGATCAACTGAACGAACACGCTGGCCGGCACCCCCACACGGGGTGCCGGCCAGCGGCGTCTCCCCGGCTTTCGGCCGGACCGCGGGCCCGCAGCGTCCGGGAGCGCCGGGCGACCAGCGTGGCGGGGGCCGGATGTCAACATGGGTTGACAGGGTCGCGCTGTCAACGTAGGTTGACGTCATGAGTCAGGCAACGGAGCTCGCCGCGGCGGCCGGCAGCACCGACCCACGGGTCGGGCTGCGAGCCGTCCGTGCGCTGCGCCGGCTGCTCGAACGGCTCGAGGTGGTCCAGGTGGACAACGCCCGTCGACAGGGCTGGTCCTGGCAGGAGATCGCCGACGAGCTCGAGGTCAGTCGGCAGGCGGTCCACAAGAAGCACGCCGGGCGTCCGGCGGTCGGATCCTCCTGGGAGGCGTGATGTTCGAACGGTTCACCGACCGGGCCCGCACGGTGGTGCGCGTGGCCCGGGACGAAGCCCGGGCCGAGGGGCAGCGGCCGGTCGGCACCGAGCACCTGCTGCTCGCGCTGCTCGCCGACGGCGACAGCCTGGCCGCCCGGGTGCTCACCGAGGCGGGCGTCCGCGCCGACGACCTGCGGGCCCGCGTCCGGCGGCACACCGCGCGGGGCGGCACCGGCCTCGCCGACGCCGACGCCGCCGCGCTGCGGGAGATCGGCATCGACCTGGCCGCCATCGTGGCGCGGATCGAGGAGTCGTTCGGCCCGGACGCGTTGCGCGAGGCGGCGCCGCCGCCGCGCCGCCGCTGGGGCCTGCGCCGGCACGTGGGCGGCCCCTTCTCCCCGCGTGCCAAGAAGGTGCTGGAGCTGTCGCTGCGGGAGGCGCTGCGGCTGCGCCACCGCCACATCGGCACCGAGCACATCCTGCTCGGCGTGCTCCGCGAGGGGCACGGGCTGGGCGCGCTGGTGCTCACCGAGGCGGGCGCCGACCTGGACGACCTGCGCCAGCGGGTGGAGACCGCCCTGCGGGCGGCGGCCTGACCCCGGTACCGGCCGGGCGTACCCCGGCCCGGGCGGCGGTCCCGGGCCGGGTCCGCCGATCCGGTTGCCCGCGTCGGCAAACCCGTTCCGGCTGCGCCCAACGTCACCGCGCCGCCGGGTCGCTGCCGGGCCGGATCTGCTGCACACTGGCGCCGTGGACCCTCTAGAGGACAAGCGACGCGTGGCGCACGACGGGGACGGCCTGCGCTCCGCCGTCGTGGTCAACCCGACGAAGGTGGCCGACCTCGACGAGCTGCGTCAGACGGTCCAGGACGCCCTCGCCGCCGCCGGCTGGCCCGAGCCGCTGTGGTTCGAGACGACGGTCGAGGACCCGGGCCGCGGTCAGACGGAGAAGGCGATCGAGGCCGGCGTGGAGGTCGTCTTCGCCTGCGGCGGCGACGGCACCGTGATGTCCTGCGTCAGCGCCCTGGTCGGCACCGACGTGGCGCTCGCCGTGCTGCCCCAGGGCACCGGCAACCTGCTCGCGGCGAACCTGGGGCTCTCCGGGGAGCTGGCCGCCGGGCTGGAGATCGCCGTCGAGCGCGGCCGCCGCCTGCTCGACGTCGGCGCGGTCGAGGACCACTACTTCACCGTGATGGCCGGCATGGGCTTCGACGCCCAGATGCTCGCCGACACCTCGGAGACCACCAAGAAGCGGTTCGGCTGGCCGGCGTACGTCGTGGGGGCCGTCCGGCACCTGCGCGACCGGCCGATGAAGGTCTCCATCCGCGTCGACGACCAGCAGCCGATCCGCCGCCGGGCCCGCTCGGTCCTCGTCGCCAACGTCGGTCGCCTCCAGGGCGGGTTGCGTCTGCTCACCGACGCCGAGCCGGACGACGGCTACCTCGACGTCGCGGTGCTCACCCCGCGTACGCTGCGGCACTGGCTCGCGCTCGGCTGGGCGGTCGCGCTCCGGCAGGACCGGGTGCCCCGGATGGAGGTCTTCCGGGCCCGGCGGGTCGAGATCACCAGCAACCGGGTCCAGCCCCGGGAGCTCGACGGCGACCTCATCGAGCCGGGCACGACCCTCCGGGCCGAGATCCGCCGGCGGGCGCTGTGGCTCTGCGTGCCGCAGCCGGAACAGGACCCGGACCTGGCCGAGGACGCCCAGGCGGCGGCCGAGCGTGGTGAGCGGCTGATCGAGGAAGCCCGCCGTGAGTAGCACCCGCATCGTGCCGGAGACCCGGCTCATGTCGGACGAGGAACTCAGCGCGGACGACGCCTGGCACACCCTGCGCCGGCAGGGCGGCTGGCACCTGCTGCGGGACGCGTTCATCCGGTTCCGCTACGGCGACGGGTTCAGCCACTCCCGGGCGTTCGCGCTGCAACTCTGCCTCGCCGTGGTCCCGTTCCTGATAGCGCTGACGGGCCTGATCAGCGAACTCGGCGTGGAGGAGGGCGGTGAGGTCGTCGCCGACACGGTGCTGGCGCTCACCCCCGGGGCGAGTGAGCCGATGGTGGCCGAACTGCTGGGCGAGGGTGAGCGCACCGAGCGCGCCGGGGAGCTGGCGCTCGGTCTGGGCCTGCTCACCGGCCTGGTCGCGTTGACCACCACGATGGCCCAGATCGAGCGCGGCGCGAACCGGATCTACGGCGTCGAGCGGGACCGGCCGGCGCTGTGGAAGTACGTGCGCGCCGCCGTCCTGGCCTTCGTCGCCGGCGTGCCGGCGCTGACCGGGTTCCTGATCCTCGTCGGCGGCGGCCCGATGGGCGACTCCGTGGAGCGGCACTACGCCTGGGGCGAGTTCGCCAACGGCGCCTGGGACGCGGTGCGCTGGCCGCTCAGCCTGGGCCTGACCGTCCTCGCCGTGGCCGTGATCTTCCGGCACGCCCCGCGCCGCAAGCAGCCCGGCCTCTCCTGGCTCTTCATCGGTGCCGGCATCGCCACCGCGCTGTGGTGGCTGGCCAGCCTGCTGCTCGCCGCCTACGTGCGGTTCAGCGACGGGTTCGGGCAGACGTACGGGGCCCTGACCGGGATGATGGCGCTGCTGCTCTGGGCCAACCTGACCGGGATGGCGCTCTTCGGCGGGCTCTCCTTCGCCGCCCAGCTCGAGGCGCTGCGGATCGGGGCGCGGGAACCCGCCCAGCCCGACCTCTGGGAGCCCGAGGCCGAGCGCGAGGAACTCCACGACACCGGCGAGATGACCTCCCTGTAGGTCCGCATCGGACACCCCTCGGTGTACGCGGGGCGCCGATCGGGTATTGCGGCACGCCAGAAGCGAGAGGGAGGCTGCCGTGGGCGCGGTCAAAGAGGCGTTACGACGACCCTTGGGTCACTTCACCGAGCGGACCCTCGCCGGCCTGGCGATCGTTCTCGGCGCCGGGGTCGGCTTCGGGGTGCTCCTCGTCCTGGTCCGGACCCGGTGGTCCCCGCTCTACGACGTCGACCACGGAGTGGCCGCCTGGCTCAACGACCTGATCGCCCCGCACGGGCCGCTGGTGACGGTGCTCAACGCGCTCACCGACCTCGGCGGGCGGGCGGTCATCATCTGGCTGGTGTCGGTCGCCGTGCTCGGGCTGCTGATCCGCAAGCAGGGCCGGCTCGCGGTGTTCCTGATCGTCACCGGCGTCGGCGCGTTGGTGCTCGACCCGGCGCTCAAGACGCTGGTCGACCGGTTGCGCCCCAAGGTGGAGGTGCCCATCGGCACGTACGCCGGGGACAGCTTCCCCAGCGGGCACGCGCTCGGCTCGATGGTCGCGTACGGGGCGCTGCTGCTGGTCTTCCTGCCGGCCATGTCGCGCCGCTGGCGCAAGCCCGCGATCGCCCTGGTCGCCGTCGTCGTGTTCCTCATCGGCCTGACCCGGATCGCGCTGGGCGTGCACTTCCTCTCGGACGTGCTCGGGGCCTGGCTGCTCGGCGCGGCCTGGCTCGGCGTCACCGCGTACGCTTTCCGGCTCTGGCGGTTGGAGCGCGGGCGCCCGGCCCCGGCGCTGACCGACGGCCTGGAGCCGGAGGCCGCGCACGACGTGGCGCCCGCCCCCGACGAGGAGCACCTGCTGCCGCACCCCCGGGCCGCCGCGTTCGAGCTGGTGGTCGGCTGGGTGCTGGTCCTCGGCGCGCTCTACGGCTTCGGCATGTTCGTCAGCTACCACGCCGGCGGGACCTTCTTCGCGACCCTGGACACCGACGTGCCGAGGTGGTTCGCCGAGCACCGCACCTCCGGCCGGGACGACTTCAGCTACTGGTGGAGCAAGGCCGGCGACACCCACGCCATCCTGCTCATCTCGCTGGTCTTCTGCCCGCTCGTGCTCGCCGTGTGGCGGCGCTGGCGGCCGGTGCTGTTCGTGGCGCTGACCATGTTCGGCGAGCTGAGCCTCTTCCTCGCCTCGGCCGCCGCCGTCGACCGGCCGCGACCGCCGGTGGGCAACCTCGACGGGCCGATGCCGACCTCCTCCTTCCCGTCCGGGCACATCGCCGCCACGCTCTGCGTCTGGGTGGCGATCGCGGTCGTGGTCTTCCCGCGTACCGACCGCTGGTGGCGGTGGCTCTTCGTGGCGCTCGCGGTGGTGATGCCGACCGGCGTGGCGATCTCCCGGATGTACCGGGGGATGCACCACCCCACCGACTTCATGGGCGCGATCATCCTCACCGCCCTCTGGGTCGGGCTGCTCTACTGGGTGGTCCGCCCCAACGAGGACGTGCGCGAGGGCAACCGGCCGAGCATCGAGTCCGAGGACGTGCACACCCTCGACGACGAGCTGGCCAAGGCCGGCCGGGCGGACTGACGCGGCCGATGCTGCGGGCGATGACCTGGAACGTGCGGACCGGCGGGCGGGACTCCGGCGGCGCCGACCGCCGGGGCCTGCTGGCCCGGGTCGTCGCCGCCGAGCGACCGGACGTGCTGGCGTTGCAGGAGCTACGGGACTTCGATTCCGGCGACGTGCTCGCCGACTTCGCGGGCCGGGTGGGGATGCGTCCCCACCTGGCCCGGTCCTGTCTCGGGCAGCCGGTGGCGGTGCTGCTCCGACCGCCGCTGCGCGCGCTCGCCGCGACCCGGGTGCGCCGGCCGTTCCACCACGCCGCGCAGCGGGTCACCGTGGCGACCACCGCCGGACCGCTGACGGTGCTGAGCGTCCACCTGGACCCGTACCTGGGGCTGCGGCGGCGCGTCGAGGCGGGCTGGGCCGCCGCGGCGCTGCGCCGCTGCCCGGGGGAGTGGGGGCTGCTGGCCGGCGACCTCAACACCCTCGACCCGATCGCCGAGCACGCCGAGCGCGTCGCCCGGCTGCCGGTTGCGTACCGCCGCCGCCACCTGCGCCGGGACGGACGGACGGTGGAGACGCGGGCGGTGGCCCGGCTGCTCGCCGCCGGTCTGGTCGACCTGTACGCGGCGGCCGGGCCGCCCGACGGCGGGCTGACCGCCCCCACCCGGCACGGCGGGGCGGAGTTTTCCGGGATGCGCCTGGACTACCTGTTCGGCACGCCGGCCCTCGCCGACCGGGTGCGGGACTGCCGGGTGCTGCGGGGCGGCGACGCCGAGTACGCCTCCGACCACTACCCGGTCGTGGCGGATCTGGACCTCGACCCCGCCTGACCGCCTGCCGGCCCGTCGTGGACCCGGTCCGTCAGGGGACCCGCGAGGTGCTGACCGCCCTCGGCCGCGCCCCTGACCGCCCGGTCCTCGGCTCGACCGGCCGCGACGTCCCCGCGCAGCGGCGCCCGGGCGAGACCCTGGAGCGACAGAGCCGGCGGCCCGGGGCTCCCTCGCGCCGGGATCAGCCGGAGCCGCCGGGGGCCCTGGCGGTCTTCACAGGAGCAGGTTGAGCACGACGGTCAGGACGACCGAGGCGACGATCGAGAAGAGGATCATCAGCAGGCAGCCCAGCCCGCCGCCGGCCGGCCGGATCTCCGTGTTACCGATACGCATGTGATCACCTGTTCGTCAGCGACGGGGCGAGGAGGGCGCGGATCGCGTCGGCGACCTGCGCCGGAGCGGTGGTGGCGACGTTGTGCGCCGCACCCGGCACCGCGACCGTGCGGGCGTGCGGCACGAGCTGACCCAGCTGCGAGCGCCAGGACGGCGGCACGACGGGGTCCCGGGAACCGGTGACGACCAGGGTCGGCGCGGCGATGCGGACCAGGTCCGCCTCGATCGCGTTGTGCACCGAGTGGGACAGGGTCGCGTAGACCCGCCAGGGCCGGGCGTCGAAGACGTCGCGGAGCAGGATCGGCGCCTGCAACGGTGCCTCCCGCAGGGTGTCCACCAGCCATCGTCCGAACTGCGCCCGCCGGGAGCGGGCGGCCGGGTCGCTGGTCGGGCCGGCGAGCACCACGGCCCGGACCGCGTCGGGACGCCGGGCGGCCAGCGCCGCGACGACCTCCGCGCCGAACGAGTGGCCGAGCAGGCAGACGGGCGGCATCCGGTACGCGGCGAGCCAGCCGGCCAGGTGGTCGGCGTGCCGGGAGACGTCGTACGCGCGGCCGGGGCGCTCGGTCAGCCCGAAGCCGGGCAGGTCGGGCACGTAGACCGGATGGGTGCCGGCCAGCGCCAGGGCCAGCGGGGTCAGGTAGCGGTGGGACACCGCCAACCCGTGCACCAGCACGACCGGGGTGGCGGCGCCGCCCGGCTCACCCGCCCGGCGGGTGTGCGTCCGCAGGCCGTCGACCAGCCGCCACTCGCTGGTCAGCCCGGCGGCGGGCCTGGGGGCGGCCAGCGCCAGCCGCAGCTCCGCCGGGCCGAACCGGCCCGGCGCGGTCGCCCGGGGCCACCGGGCCGGCGCGACCCTCACAGCTCGCGCAGCCTGGGCAGGAGCTGCTCGCCCGCCCACTCCAGGAACATCGGCTGCGTCTCACCGCCCACCTGCACGATCGCCACGTGGGTGAAGCCGGCGTCGACGAACTTCTTGAACGCCTCGACGTGGCGGTCCACGTCGGGCCCGCAGGAGACCCCCTCGGCCACGTCCTCCTCGCGGACGAACTGGGTGGCGGCGGCGAACGAGTCCGGCCCGGGCAGGTCCGCGTTGACCTTCCAGCCCATCCCGAACCAGCGGAACTGGTCGTGCACGATCTTGCGGCATTCCGCCTCGTCCGGGCCGTAGCAGATCGCCACCTGCCCGTAGCGGGGCTGGCCGGCGCCGCCGAGTTCGTCGTACATGTCGATGATGTGCGGGTCCGGCTCGGTGGCGACGAGGCCGTTGCCGTACTCGGCGGCGAGGGTGACCGACTGCCGGCCGGAGGCGGCGACGGCGATCGGCACCGGCCGGCCCGGCCGGTCCCAGACGTAGGCGTCGGGCACGTCGTAGTGGTTGCCGGAGAAGGTAAGCGTCTCCCCGTTGAGCAGCGGCCGGATGATCTGGAGCGCCTCCTCGAACATCTCGTGCCGCTGCTGCACGTGCGGCCAGCCGCCGACGACGTGCTCGTTGAGGTTCTCGCCCGCACCCAGGCCCAGGGTGAACCGGCCGTCCGAGAGGACCCCGACCGTGCTGGCCTTCTGCGCCACGACCGCCGGGTGGTAGCGCCGGATCGGGCAGGTGACGAAGGACATCAGCTCCGCGCGGGAGGTGGCGTGCGCGACCGCGCCGAGCACCGACCAGGCGTACGGGGAGTGGCCCTGCGAGTCCAGCCACGGGTAGTAGTGGTCGGACATGACCAGCTGGTCGAAGCCGGCCGCCTCCGCCCGCACCGCATGGTCGACCAACTGCTTGGGGCCGGCCTGCTCGCACATCAGGGTGTAACCGACCTTGACCATGGTGTCTCCCTCCGATCCGGGCGGATCCTCCCCGGATACCCCGACCAGGGCGGGTCAACCCTCGCGTCCGGTCTGCCGGGGGTCCGCTCCTTAACCGGTTCATTGCGCGGTCGCACCGACCGGCCTACGCTGATCCCTGCGCCGCCGGGAGCCGGGCGGCGGCTGTCGGGCTGCAGCCGCCATCCCCTGTGACGTCCCACCCCCACCTGGGCAGCGGGGGTCCTCCCCTTGAGGAAGGCCATGAAGAAACGACTCTCCGCCGCCGGAGCGGCCCTGCTCGCGCTGCTGATCGCCGTGTTGGCGTTCGGCCAGCCGGCGCGGGCCGCCACCGGCTTCTCCGTCGCCGACGGCAAGCTCTACGACGCCAACGGCGCTGAGTTCGTGATGCGCGGCGTGAACCACGCGCACACCTGGTACCAGCAGCAGACCAGCTCCTTCGCCAACATCAAGGCGCTCGGGGCGAACACGGTGCGGGTGGTGCTCGCCAGCGGCCAGCGGTGGGCGAAGAACGACACCGCCGACGTCGCCAACGTCATCTCCCTGTGCAAGGCCAACCGGCTGATCTGCGTGCTGGAGGTGCACGACACCACCGGCTACGGCGAGCAGAGCGGCGCGGCCACCCTGAGTCAGGCGGTCGACTACTGGCTCAGCGTCTCCAGCGCCCTCGCCGGCCAGGAGAAGTACGTCATCGTCAACATCGGCAACGAGCCGTACGGCAACCAGGGCTACGGCACCTGGGCGACCGACACGGCCGACGCGATCAAGCGGCTGCGGGCCGCCGGCCTGACCCACACGATCATGGTCGACGCGCCGAACTGGGGCCAGGACTGGTCCTTCACCATGCGCGACAACGCCGCGTCGGTCTTCGCGGCCGACCCGCAGAAGAACACGGTCTTCTCCATCCACATGTACGGCGTCTTCGACACCGCCGCCGAGATCAGCGACTACCTCGGCCGGTTCCGCGCCGCCAAGCTGCCGATCGTGGTCGGCGAGTTCGGCTTCGACCACTCCGACGGCAACCCCGACGAGGACACCATCCTCTCCTACAGCCAGGCCAACGGGATCGGCTACCTGGGCTGGTCGTGGAGCGGCAACGGCGGGGGCGTCGAGTACCTCGACATGGTCACCAACTTCAACCCCGCCGCGCTGACCACCTGGGGCCAGCGCCTCTTCAACGGCGCGAACGGCATCAAGGCGACCGCGAAGGAGGCGACCGTCTTCGGCGGCACCCCGCCGCCCACGACGCCGCCGCCCACGACGCCGCCGCCCACCACGCCCCCGCCCACCACGCCGCCGCCCACCACGCCGCCTCCGCCGACGACCCCGCCGCCGGGCGGCTGCACCGCGACGTACACGGTGGTCAGCCAGTGGCAGGGCGGCTTCCAGGGTGAGGTGAAGGTGACCGCCGGCTCGGCGGCGATCACCGGCTGGACGACGAGGTGGACGTTCGCGGGTGGCCAGAGCGTCAGCCAGTCCTGGAACGCGGCCCTGAGCAGCAGCGGGTCCACCGTCACCGCCCGCAACACCGACTGGAACGGCCGGCTGGGCGCCGGAGCCAGCACCAGCTTCGGCTTCATCGCCAGCTGGAACGGCACCAACACCCCGCCCGCGGTGACCTGCACCGCGAGCTGACATCCCACGCCCCACCGGTGGCCGGGTCCGCACGGGCCCGGCCACCGGTGGGACGCTGCCGAGCCGCAGTCGAGCCGCCCCGTCCGTGGGCCGTCCGCCCGCGGTTGCCAGCCTCGACCTCGACACCGACCGCTGGCACCGGGCTGGTCCAATGGCACCATGCCGACGTTTCGTGGCCGCCTCGCCGCTGACCGTGTCGAACGGGGTTCCGGTCGTGCGCCCGCCAGGGCTGCTGCGGCCGGGCGGCGGCAGCGGTGGGCCGGCGGGGCGGACGGCCGACCCCACCGGCGATCGGCCTCCCGGGCGGGCACCGCGCGGCAGGACGTCCGGACCCAGCTCCGCGAGGGGGTGCACACGCTGTTCCAGGGTCTGACCGCGCTGGCTGCGGTGGGCGCGTTGGTGTTCACCGGGCAGGCGCTCGACCACACGGCAGAGGCGACCGAGGCCGCTCGGCAGCAGGTGCGGCTGGCCGATCGTGGGCAGGTCACCGACCGGTTCAGCCGGGCCATCGACCAACTGGGCCAGACCGGCGACGACAAGCTGTCGATTCGCCTGGGCGGCATCTACGCCCTGGAACGCCTCATGCGCGACTCGCCGGCAGACGAGCCCACGGTGATCGACGTGCTGTGCGCGTTCGTGCGCACCAGCGTTCCCCGGCCTGACCCGATGCCCCCCACCGTCCCCGGGGCGCCGCCGGACGTTCGCGCGGCCGTCACCGTGCTGGCTCGGCGGCCGGCGCCGGACGACGAGAGGAACAGCCGTCTGGAGCTCGACGGTGCGCTGCTGAAACTGAACGAGGGGGTCTTCCTGCCCGACGCGGACCTGAGCGGCACGAACCTCCACCACGCGGGCCTGCGGTCCGCGGATCTGCGCCGCGCGGACCTGGGTGCGGCATTCCTCGCCGGCGCGGACCTGCGCGGCGCGGATCTGCGCGATGCGGATCTGCGGGGCGCGATCCTGTCCGGCGCGACCCTGGTCGAGGTGGACCTGCGCGGCGCGGACCTGCGGGGGGGCGGACCTCGGGGGTGCGATCCTGGGCCGCGCGGACCTGGACGGTGCGGACCTGTCCGAGGCGAGCCTGCGGTCCGCGGATCTGCGCGGCGCGGATCTCAGCGGTGCTCGCTCTCTGACCCGGCACGCACTGTTCGCCGCGAAGATGGACGACACCACTCTTCTGCCATCGAGCGTGACTCGTCACCCGTTCCCCACGCCGACCCGTTGAGTCGGCTCGCCGGCCCGGGACCGGTCGCTCAGGTCGTGGCGGTGACCTCCAGCAGCAGGGTCTGCTCGGGGTGCAGCGCCGGCATCTGGAGCCCGACCGCCGCCAGCACCGCGCCGCCGAGGGTCACCCCGCCGTCGGCCAGCCAGCCCGGGGCGGCCCGCTGGGCGGTCGCGGGCCCCGGCACGCCCGCGACGGGGCGCACCGCGTAACGCCGGCGGGGGGCGAGGCCGGGGAGGCGGACCGGGCCGGGGGTCTGGGTCACCGAGGTGGCCAGCCGTGCCACGGCGTACACCCCGTGGGAAGCGTCGTGGGCGACCACGCCGTGCGCCCAGACGGCCGGGTCGGGGTGGTCGACCCGGACCACCCGGCCGGCGTGCAGCAGCGGGCGGAGCCGCTTGTGCAGCGCGACCCAGCCCGCCAGCTCGCGGCGCTGCGCCGGGTCGAGCGCGCCGATGTCCCACTCGATGCCGTGGTGGCCGAAGAGCGCGGTCGCCGCCCGGAAGCCGAGGTCGTGCACGCGGTGGGTGGTGTGCGAGCGCTCCGGTCCGATGTGGCTGCCGACCAGCTCGGGCGGGAGCAGCAGCCCCGTCCAGCGCTGGATGGCCAGCCGCTCCAGGGCGTCGTTGCAGTCGCTGGCCCAGACCCGGTCGGTACGCCGCAGGATCTCCAGGTCGACCCGGGCGCCGCCGGACGCGCAGCTCTCGATCTCCACGCCCGGGTGGCGGCGGCGCAGCTCGTCGAGGAGCCGGTACACCGCGAGGGTCTGCCCGTGCACCCCCGGGCGGCCGCGGTGGCCGGCCTCGGTCAGGTCCCGGTTGTGGTCCCACTTGAGGTAGTCGATGCCGGGGTACGCGGTGAGCAGGGCGTCCAGCCGCTCCAGCAGGTACGCGTACGCCGGCGGGTGGGCCAGGTCGAGCACCTGCTGGTGCCGCCACCCGGGTGGCAGCCGGCCCGGCGCCGACAGCACCCACCCGGGGTGGGCCCGGAACAGCTCGGAGTCGGGGTTTACCATCTCCGGTTCCACCCAGAGCCCGAACCGCATCCCGCGCCCGCGCACATGGTCGACGAGCGGGTGCAGGCCGTCGGGCCAGACGGCGTCGTCGACGTACCAGTCGCCGAGCCCGGCGCGGTCGTGGCGGCGTCCCCGGAACCATCCGTCGTCGAGCACGAAGCGTTCCACCCCCACCTCGGCGGCGTGGTCGGCCAGCGCGCGGAGCCGCTCCAGGTCGTGGTCGAAGTAGACGGCCTCCCAGACGTTGAGGGTGACCGGGCGGGACGTGGTGGGGTGCTGCGGTCGGGCGCGCAGGTGGGTGTGCAGGGCGTGACTGAGCCCGTCCAGCCCCGCGTCGGAGAAGACGGCGTACAGCAGTGGGGTGGCGTACTCGGCGCCGGGATCGAGCAGCACCTCGCCGGGGGCGAGCAGCTCGCCGCCGCCGAGGACGGACTCGCCCGTCGGCCGCCGCTCGGCGAAGGTCACGTGGTCGCCGCTCCAGGCGGTGTGCACCGCCCACACCTCGCCGTGGCCGAAGCCGAACCCGGCCGTCCCGGCGACCAGCAGCAGGGTCGCGTCGTGCCCGGTGCGGCCGTGCCGGCCCTCGCGTACCCAGGCGCCCATCGGCCAAAGGTGCCGCTGCGGCGAGCGTTCCCGGCACCACCGGCCGGTCAGGTCCAGCAGCTCGGTGGCGACCGGCGGCACGGGCAGCACGGGGGTCAGCTCCCGCAGCTCGTACGCCGTGGCGCCGTCGTTGCGCAGCCGGTGGCGCAGCAGCACCAGCCCGGTCGGGTCGAGCGTGATCTCGACGGTCAACGAGAGGGCCGCCGCGTCGTCGGCCGCCCGGACACCGACCCGGGCGGGCCCGTCGCCGTCGTCGGCGACGTCGAGGCCGGTCAGCCGGAAGTCGGTGGACCAGGCGGCGCGGTCGCGGTGCCCGGCCAGCGCCGGCCGGCCGCCCCAGCCGGCGCCCGCCTCGGGCAGCAGGGACAGCACCGTCGGCGCGTCGAAGCCGCTGTGCGCGACCGGCGCGACGGTGGCCCGGACCAGGGCGGGCAGCTCCCCGGCCGGCACCGGGCCGAGGTCGGCGCCCCAGTGCGCGACCCGGGGCAGCCCGGGGCCGCGCGCGTCGAGCACCAGGCTGGTACGGGCGCGGCGCAGGTGCAGGACGGTCATCCCTTCGAGGCCCCCAGCGTCAGACCCCGGACGAACTGCCTCTGCAACAGGAAGAAGACCACCAGGGTGGGGATGGCGACCAGCACCGAGCCGGCCGAGACGAGGTTGTTGTCGGTGAAGAACTCGCCGCGCAGGTTGTTCAGGGAGCTGGTGACCGGGAACTTGTCCCCGGTGCGCATGAGCACGGTGGCCCAGAAGAACTCGTTGTAGATCCAGGTCACCTCCAGGGTCGCCAGCGCGGCGAGGGCCGGCCGGCACAGCGGCATGGTGACCTGCCAGTACTGCCGCCAGACGCTCGCCCCGTCGACCATGGCCGCCTCGTAGAGGTCGCGCGGCAGCGCCTTCATGTAGTTGCTGAGCACGAAGACGCAGAAGCCGCACTGGAAGGCGACGTTGACCAGGATCAGCCCCCAGTAGCTGTCGTAGAGCACCTCCGAGTCGCTCATGAACGCCGGCAGCGGCACCTGGGTGAAGAGCCGGAACAGCGGGATGAGCAGGGCCTGCTGGGGCAGCAGGTTCGCCGCGGTGAACAGGCCGAGCAGGACGACGTTGGTCTTCCAGCTGAACCGGGCGATGACGAACGCCACGCACGAGGCGAGGAAGAGCGTCAGCAGCACCGCCGGCACGGTGATGTAGACGGAGTTCAGGAAGTGCTTGCCGAACTCGGCGCTGCGCCAGGCGGTGACGTAGTTGTCCAGCGTCCAGCCGCCCAGCGAGACGTAGCCGTTGGCGGCGGTGTACTCGTAGGAGCGCAGCGAGGTCAGCACGGCCCAGAGGATCGGGAAGAGCCAGCCGATCGCCACCGCCGCGAGGAACGCGTGCAGCACCACCCGGGCCGGGCGCGGCGGCGGGCGGCGGGCGCGGGTGGGGGCGGTCCCCGGTTGCCGGGTCACGGTCGCGGTGCTCATCGGCGTTCCTCCCGCAGCACGGTCGCCAGGTAGACGGCGATGAAGACCAGCGAGACGACCAGCATGAGGGTGGCCAGCGCCGAGCCGAAGCCGATCCGGCTCGCCTCGCCCACCACGTTCTGGGTGACCAGCGCCGAGATCAGCTCCAGGCCGTTGCGGCCCTTGTTGACGACCCAGACCAGGTCGAACGCGCGCAGCGACTCGATCACCGTCACCACCAGCACGATGACGTTGATGGGCCGCAGCACCGGGAAGATCACCTTGAGGAAAGTCCGGCCCTCCGACGCGCCGTCCACGGCGGCGGCCTCCCGCAACGACGGGTCGACGCCCTTGAGCCCGGCCAGGTAGAGCAGCATGATGTAGCCGACGTGCCGCCAGCCGGCGGCCACGAGCACGGCCCAGATGTTGACGTCCGGGTCGCCGTACCAGTCGACGTCGGTGCCGAGGACGGCGTTGACCAGGCCCTGGTCGCGCGAGTAGAGCAGCTGCCAGACGAAGCCGATAAGCGCCAGGGAGAGCACCACCGGCAGGTAGAGCGCGGTCTGGTAGAACCGGCTGCCGCGCAGCTCCTTGTCCAGCAGGACCGCCAGGAACATGCCGAACGGGGTGGCCACCACGAAGAGCGCCGCCAGCCAGAGCAGGTTGTTCTGCACGGCCGGCACGAACGGCGGGTAGTTCCCGACCACGTCGGTGTAGTTGCGGCCGCCGACCCACTCGATGTCGCCGAGCGGGCCGATGCCGTCCCAGTCGGTGCCGGAGAGCAGCACGGTGGCCCCCGCCGGTAGCCAGACGAGGCCGACGACGAGCAGCAGCGGTACGAGCACCATGAGCGCGATGACCACGCGGTCGGTGCGGGACAGCAGCCGTACCCGCCGGCCGCGACCACCCGTGGCGACGGTGGTCGGGGCGGCCGGCGGCGCGGCGCGATCCGCTCGGATCAGGGGCAGGTCGGACACGGTGCCCTCACCTCTCGCCGTCAGTCGGTGAAGATCGACTTTTTCTGGTTCTCGATGCTGGAGGTCAGCCCGCCGATGTCCTTCGGGTCCTTGATGAACTGCTGGAGCGCCGGGATGATCACGGTCGAGGCGAAGTCCGGGCGGGTGTCGCGGTCCAGGAACTGGGCGATCTCGGTGGCCGAGCCGACCAGCTCGGCGGCCTTCCTCTGCAACGCGTTGTAGCCGCTGGTGTCGGCCTCGCCGTTGGCGACCAGGGTGCTCGGGTCGCTCTTGACGGTGATGTCCGCCGCCGCCTTCGAGCCGACGTACTCCAGCAGCTTGCGCGCGTTGGCCTCCTGCTTCGGCTTGCGGGCCATCATGTAGCCGTCGATGGGCGCGTCCAGGGCCTTCGCCCCGATCGCCGGGTCGATCTCGGGGAAGGTGAAGAAGTCGAGGTCGTCCAGCTCGTCGTTGCCGAACTGCTGGCCGAGGAAGAGGCCGAGCAGATACATGCCGCTCTTCTTCTGCTGCAACGACTGGGCGGCCTCCTGCCAGGTCCGCCCGAGGCTGTCCGGCTGGTGCAGGGGCAGCAGCCCGCGCCAGGTGTCGAAGACCTTCCGCACCTTCTCGGAGGTCCAGGACTCCTTGCCGGCCATCAGGTCGATGTGGAACTGGTAGCCGTTGATCCGCAGGTTCAGGATGTCGAAGGTGCCCATCGCCGGCCAGCCGTCCTTGTCGGCGAAGGCGATCGGGGTCAGGCCGTCCTTCTTCATCTCCCCGGCGAGCGCGGTCAGGTCGTCGAGGGTCTTCGGCACCTGGTAGCCGTTCTGCCGCCAGACCGACTTGCGGTAGAAGACGGCCCACGGGTAGTACGACGACGGCACGAAGTACTGCTTGCCGTCGTCGCCGGTCGACGCCTTGCGGAACGCGTCGGACATCCCGGAGAGCTGGCCCCAGACGTCGCTGAGGTCGCTGGCGAGGCCCCGGGCGGCGAAGAACCGCATCCGGTAGCCGGCGAACCACATGAACACGTCGTCCGGCTTGCCCTGGAGATAGTTGTTGATGTTCTCCTGGAAGGTGTTGTGGTCGACCGTGTTGATGGCGACCTGGAGGCCGGACGAGGTCTGGAACCCGTCCATCACCTTCGCGGTCACCTCCTTGGGCTTCGGGTCGGACTGGTTCGAACCCAGCGAGACCGTCTTGGCGTCGGATCCGCCGGAGTCGGCGCCGCAGCCGGTGAGCAGGCCCGTGCCGAGCAGCGCGCCGGTGCCGGCGGCGCCGGCCAGCACCGAGCGGCGCCTCAGCCCGGCGACGGAGGGGGGTACGAGCCGGGCGAGGTATTCGGCTCGGGTGCGGGGACGGGACATGGTGCCTCCTGCGGATGAAGAGGTGCCCGAGGGTCGGCGGTGGCGGTGTCCCGGCAACCGTGAACACACATTCGGATCCATCGCGAATCCACATTGGCGAACACGAATTGCCAGTGGCGCCTCAAGCTACTCGTCCTCCGGGTGGTGTCAAGGGGGTGGCAGATTCCCGGCAACCCGGTCGCGACAAGGCCGTCGATGGGTAAACGTTGTAAAGGTTATCGATGTTGGAAAGTGTTGACTTGGCGGCCTCGGCCGGGCACGCTCTGCACCCATGCGGCAATGGCAGGGCGACGACATCTGGTTCGGTGCCGACTACAACCCCGAGCAGTGGCCCGAGTCCACCTGGGCCGAGGACGTCGAGCTGATGCGCCGGGCCGGGGTCAACCTGGTGTCGGTGGGGATCTTCTCCTGGGCCCTGCTGGAGCCCGCCCCCGGCCGGTTCGAGTTCGGTTGGCTGGACCGGGCGATCGACGTGCTGCACGCCGGCGGGATCTCGGTCGACCTGGCCACCGCCACCGCCAGCCCGCCGCCGTGGCTGGCCCACCGGCACCCGGACACGCTGCCCCGGCGCGCCGACGGGGCGATCCTCTGGCCGGGCGGCCGGCAGGCGTACTGCCCCAGTTCGCCGGTGTTCCGCGAGCGGTCGCTGGCTCTGGTCGAGGCCGTCGCCACCCGGTACGCCGCCCACCCCGCGGTGGTCATGTGGCACGTCTCCAACGAGCTGGGCTGCCACAACGTGCACTGCTACTGCGACGTCAGCGCCGAGGCGTTCCGCCGCTGGCTGCGCGAGCGCTACGGCGACCTGGACGGGCTCAACGACGCCTGGGGCACCGCCTTCTGGAGCCAGCGGTACGGCGACTGGGCCGAGATCAACCCGCCGCGCACCGCGCCGACCTTCGCCAACCCCACCCAGCAGCTGGACTTCCTGCGCTTCTCCTCCGACGAGCAACGCGCCCAGCTGCGCGCCGAGCGCGAGGTGCTCACCCGCCTGGTCCGCCAGCCGGTCACCACGAACTTCATGATCGGCACCGGGATCAAGTACCTCGACTACCACTCCTGGGCGTCCGATGTGGACCTGGTCGCCAACGACCACTACCTCACCGCCGCCGACCCGCGCGCCCACGTCGGCCTCGCCCTCGCCGCCGACCACACCCGGGGCGTCGCCGGCGGCGCGCCGTGGCTGCTGATGGAGCACTCCACCAGCGCCGTGAACTGGCAGCCGCGCAACGTCGCCAAGACCCCCGGGCAGCTGCGCCGCAACAGCCTGGCGCACGTGGCCCGGGGCGCGGACGGGGTGCTCTTCTTCCAGTGGCGGGCCTCCCGCGCCGGGGCGGAGAAGTTCCACTCCGCGCTCCTCCCGCACGCCGGCCCGGAGACGAAGGTGTTCCGCGAGGTGTGCCGGCTCGGCGCCGACCTGCGGGCCCTCGCCGAGGTGCGCGGCAGCCGGGTCGAGGCGGAGGTGGCGATCCTCTTCGACTACGAGGCGTGGTGGGGCGCCGAGCTGGACTCGCACCCCAGCGTCGACGTCACGTACGCCGACCGGCTCGGGGCGCTGCACGACGCGCTGTGGCGGGCCGGCATCACCGCCGACGTCGTACACCCGGGCACCGACCTCGCCCGCTACCGGCTGGTGCTGGTGCCCACCCTCTACCTGGTGCGCGACGCGCACGCCGCCGCGCTGGGCCGCTTCGTCGAGGCGGGCGGCACGGCCCTGGTCACGTACTTCAGCGGCATCGTCGACGAGCACGACCACGTCCGCCTCGGCGGCTACCCGGGGGCGTTCCGCGAGCTGCTGGGCGTACGCGTCGAGGAGTTCTTCCCGCTGCGGGCGGGGGAGCGGGTGAGCCTGGACGACGGCTCGGTCGCCGACGTGTGGACGGAGTGGCTGCATCCGGAGGGCGCGCAGGTGCTCGCCGCGTACGCCGACGGGCCCCTGCCCGGGGTGCCGGCGCTGACCCGGCACCGGACCGGCGCGGGTGCGGCCTGGTACGTCGGCACGCGGCTGGACCCGGCGGCGACCGACCGGCTGGTGGCCCGGCTGGTGGCCGAGTCGGGGGTGCGCCCGCCGGCGGGCGCACCCGCCGGGGTGGAGGCGGTCCGGCGGCGCGACGGCGACCGCAGCTGGCTCTTCATCATCAACCACACCGACGCCGACGCCCGGCTCGACGTCACCGGCGTGGAGCTGCTGACCGGCACGGCGTGCGCCGGTGACCTGGTCGTGCCGGCCGGCGAGGTGGCGGTGGTCCGCGAGGGCCCGGGCGCCGACGCGGCCCGTTGACGGCCCGAAGGAGGTCATCCGGGTGCTGGCCCGACAGCGGCAGGCCGCGATCCTCGGCCTGATCCGGCAGCACGGCGGCGTGCGGGTCAGTTACCTGGTGAGCCGGTTCGGCGTCTCCGACATGACGATCCGGCGCGACCTGGAGGCGCTGGCCGAGCGGGGGCTGATCGACAGGGTCCACGGTGGCGCGACGCTGGCCGGCCTCGACTCCGCCGAGGAACCCGGTTTCGTCGCCAAGTCCGCCCGGCAACAGGCCGAGAAACGGGCCATCGCCGCGCGGGCCGCCGGGCTGGTCGAGCCCGGCACGGCCGTCGCGCTCTCCGCCGGCACCACCACCGCCGCGCTGGCCACCCTCCTCGTCGACGTACGCGGCCTGACGGTGGTGACCAACTCGATCCCCGTCGCCGACGCCCTGCACCAGAGCCCGCGCGCAGACCGGACGGTCGTGCTGACCGGCGGCATCCGTACCCCGTCGGACGCCCTGACCGGGCCGGTGGCCGAGGCGGCGATCGGCTCCCTCAACGTCGACGTGCTCTTCCTCGGTGTGCACGGGATGAGCCCGCGCACCGGGTTCACGACGCCGAACCTGCTGGAGGCGGGGACGGACCGGTGCCTGATCGACGCGTCCCGGCGGCTGGTGGTGCTGGCCGACCACACCAAGTGGGAGACGGTCGGGATGGCCACCATCGCCCCGCTCTCCGCCGCCGACGTGCTGGTCACCGACGCGGGACTTGCCGCCCAGGCGCGCGGCCAGCTCGCCGAGCAGGTGGGCGAGCTGGTCGTCGTCGAGGCCGGCTGACGGACACGCCGACGGCATCCGGTGCCGACGCAGGGCAGCGCCGCGGCAGGACGGGAGCCGCGCGCTCCCGCCCCGACGGGCCCTCACAGGCACTTCACAGCGCTCGTGGATAGGGTCCGGGGAAGTCAGCGGCCGGCTCCGGGTGGAGCGCGGCGTCATCGTACGGGAGTTCCGATGGTCTTCAAGAAGATGTTGAGCGCGTTCGGCGTGGGCGGGCCGAGCGTCGACACCGTCCTGACCAACCCGAACACCCGACCCGGTCTGACCCTCGAGGGCCGGGTGAACCTGCTCGGCGGCGACGCGCCCGCCAACATCGAGCAGGTCGTCGTCGGCCTCGTCACCCGGGTCGAGATCGAGGGCCACGACACGGAGTACGCCGGCGTCATGGAGTTCCACCGGCTGCCCGTCAGCGGCCCGCTCCAGCTCGCCGCGAAGCAGCAGCTCTCCCTGCCGTTCCAGCTGCCGATGCCGTGGGAGACCCCGATCACCGACGTCTACGGCCAGCGCCTGCGCGGCATGACGATGGGGCTGCGCACCGAGCTGGCCATCGCCCGGGCGGTGGACAAGGGCGACCTCGACCAGGTCAACGTGCACCCGCTGCCGGTGCACGAGCGGATTCTGGAGGCTTTCCAGCGGCTCGGTTTCCGGTTCAAGCACGCCGACCTGGAGCGCGGCCGCATCCGCGGCACGCAGCAGACGCTGCCGTTCTACCAGGAGATCGAGTTCTTCGCCTCGCCCCAGTACGCGGGCACCATCAACGAGGTCGAGCTGACCTTCGTCACCAGCCCGCACGGCGTCGAGGTCATCCTGGAGTGCGACAAGCGTGGCGGGTTCCTCAGCGCCGGGCACGACGCCTTCGGCCACTACCGGGTCGGGCACCCCGACGCCGACCGGACGGACTGGGTCCAGGTCGTCGACGGCTGGCTGCGGGAGACCACCTCCCGCTACGGCAGCCTGCGCGCGCAGGGCTTCGGCGGCCACGGCCACGGCCGGGGGCACGGGGGCCGGGGCGTCGGCATGGGCGGCGTCGTCGCGGGGGCCGCCCTGGGCGTCGCCGGCGGCATGGTCGCCGGCGAGATGATCGAGGACGCGTTCGAGGGCGACTTCGGCGAGGACTTCGGCGGCTTCGAGGAGTAGGACCACGCACGACGGTGGCCTCCGGGACGTCTCGTCCCGGAGGCCACCGTCGCTGTGGCGGGCGGTGCCCGGTCAGTGCCGGGCCTTGCGCTCCTCGCCGCTGCGCCAGTTGCTGCCGGCCTTGGCCAGACCACGGCTACCCAGGTAACCGAGGGTCAGCAGCGTGATCATGAACCAGGCGTTGTCGGCCCGGAAGATGTCCACTCCGGTCGTGTTCCGCCCCACCAGCTGCGAGGCGGCCAGCACGCCGATCACGGCCGCGATGTAGACCCAGAACTCGGTCGTCCGCAGCGCCGGCTTGGTCTCCGTGCCGGGTGCCTGCACGGCCTCCCGGTGCCCGTCCTGCATCATCGGCATCGGGCGGGTGGGCGTCTCCTGGATGGCCCGGTCCTGCATCGCGCGGTTGGGCGCGTCGTTCGTCGGCCGGTTCATCGGCCTGGTGGAAGCAGCCTGCGTGCTCATCTTGTCCTCCTCAGGATGCGATGAGGCGTACCTGCGTTCCCTCGCCCCGCTACCGCGTTTCGGCCACGGCACGGTTCGCCTTCATGGCGGGGGCACCCCACGTCTACCCGAGCCGGTGGGGGCAGTAACGCCCGCCGCCGGCGGAAAAACCCGCAGCCGGCGGCGCCGGGGCGCGGCCGTGCCCCGGGCGTGGTGCGCCCGGGCGCCGGTACGACCCCCGACCGACCCCCTGGGCGGGTTTGTCGGCCCGGCCGCCGGGCACGCAACCGCACCGACACTTCTGCGAGGTGATGGACGTGCGCGAGGACGACATGCGACAGGACGCCGCCCGGCGGGCCGAGGACCGGATCGCCGGCGGCGTGTACGGCGAGGGCGCCCTGGACGAGGTGACCGTGCCCGCCACCGATGTGCAGCGGGTCATCCAGGACGAGGACCCGGACGACCCGGCCCACGCGCCGGTCGACCCGGCCGTGCTGCGTGACGGGGGCCCCACCCGTGGGCAGGGCGCGGTCACCACGACCGGCGGCACCGCCGGCCCGGCCAGCGTGCGCCGGCTCGCCCGGCAGCCCGAGCGCCACCGCGGCAAGGTCGCCCCGACCACCACGGGCGACGCCACCACCGGCGGCCTTAGCACTCCCGCCGCCGGCTCCACCAGCGACCAGTCCGGCCCGGCCAGCCAGGTGGGCGACTTCACCGACGAATGACCCGCCGGGCGGGACGGGGTCGGATGGCCCCGTCCCGCCCGGAGTCCCGATCCGGCGGGACCGGTGGGCGGGGCGAGGAGCCGCTCAGGCGGGGCGCAGGACGCCGAGGCGCTGGGTGGCGCGGGTCAGGGCGACGTAGAGGTCGCTGCGCCCCCGCGGCGACTCGGCCACGATGCGGTCGGGGTCGACCAGGAGGACGGAGTCGAACTCGAGCCCCTTGGCCTGGCCGACGGTGAGCACCACCACCCGGCTCTCCAGCTCGGGATCCTCGCCGACGGCCGCCTCGGGCAGCGCGGCGGTGAGCGCGGCACCCAGCTCGTCGACGAGGCCGCCCGGCACGATCACCCCGAGCCGGCCGTCGGCCAGATCGGCCGCCTCCCGGGTCGCGGCGGCCACCAGCTCCACCGCCAGCCGCTCCGGCGCCACCGCACGGTCCCACGGCGGCACCCCGCTGTCGCGTACGGAGCGAGGCGGGCGCAACGCCGGGTCGATCTCGGCGAGCACCTCGGCGGCGACGGCCATGATCTCGGCGGGGGTGCGGTAGCTGACGGTCAGCTCCTCCAACCGCCACCGCTGCGCCACGTACGGCTCCAGCGCCTCGGCCCAGGACGGGGTGCCGGTCAGCGCCCCGGTCTGCGCCACGTCGCCGACGATCGTCATCGAGCGGCTCGGGCAGCGGCGCATCAGCAGCCGCCAGGCCATCGGCGACAGCTCCTGCGCCTCGTCGACGATGACGTGGCCGAACGCCCAGCTCCGGTCGGCCGCGGCCCGCTGGGCGGTGGTCAGCCGGTCCGCCTCCTCCTGCCGCTCCAGCAGCCGGTCGGCGTCGATCAGATCGGTGACGCCCAGGATCTCGCCGCCGTCGGCCTCGTCCTCCACGTCGATCGAGCGGGAGCCGCGGGCGATCTCCAGCACGCCCTCGGCGTACTCCCGTTGCAGGGCCCGGATCCGCTCCCGGCGGGCGGCGGCGGCCCGCTCGTCCTCGCCGAGCAGTTCGGCCGCCTCGTCCAGCAGCGGCACGTCGGCCGGCGTCCAGCCGCCGGGGTCGCGGCGCAGCAGGGCCCGCTCGGCGTCGGCGAGCATCGGCGCGGCGGCGGCGATCCGGTCGGCGCAGGCGTACAGGTCGGCGAGCAGGCGCTGCGGGGTGAGCACCGGCCAGAGCCGGTCCAGCACGGCCCGCACCTCGGGCTCGTCGCGCAGCTCGCGGCGGATCTCCGCCACGTCGGCCTCGTCGAGCAGGTTCTCCCCGCCCAGCGGGTCGGCGCCGATCCGCTCGGCGACCTGGGCCGCGAGGGCGTGCACGATCTCGATGTCGAAGAGCGCCCGGGCCAGGTTGTGCGGCCGCTCGGAGCGGCGGGCCCGGTCCCGGGCGACGCGCACGGTCTCCGGGTCGAGTCGCAGCACCTCCTGCTGCGGCAGCTCGATCTCCAGCGGCTCGTCGGGCACCCACTGCCGGTCCCGCACCGCGCCGGCCAGCACCTCGGCCATCACCGCACGCCCCTTCAGCGCGGCGGTCCCGGCGGGCTCGGCCCGGCGCGCGCCGACCCCGGGGAAGAGGTCGGCCTGCGTACGCAGCAGCACGCCCGTCTCGGCCAGCGCCGGGAGCACCTGCGAGATGTAGCGCAGGAAGGTGGCGTTCGGGCCGACCATGAGCACGCCCCGGGTGGAGAGCTGCTCGCGGTGGGTGTAGAGCAGGTACGCCGCGCGGTGCAGCGCGACGGCGGTCTTGCCGGTGCCCGGGCCGCCCTGCACCACCAGCACGCCGGGCAGGTCGGCGCGGATGATGCGGTCCTGCTCGGCCTGGATCGTCTCCACGATGTCGCGCATCCGGCCGGTGCGGCCGGCGTTGAGCGCGGCGAGCAGCGACGCCTCGCCGGTCAGCTCCTCGTGGGCGGTGGGGGAGGCGGTGGCCAGGTCCAGCACCTCGTCGTTGAGTGCGGTCACCTTGCGTTCGCGGGTGCGCAGGTGCCGGCGGCGGCGCACCCCCTGCGGGTTCGCCGCGGTGGCGAGGTAGAAGGCGCGGGCCGCCGGGGCGCGCCAGTCCATCAGCAGCGGGTCGTAGTCGCCGCGGGTGTCGAAGATGCCGATCCGGCCGATGTAGTGGGGGCCGCCCTCTTCGGTGTCGAGCCGGCCGAAGCAGAGGCCGTTCTCCACGGCGGAGAACTGCTCGACCTGGTCGGCGTACATCCGCACCGAACTGTCACGCTGGGAGCGGGCCTGGAGGGTGCCACCGGTCGCCCGCAACTCCTCGGCCAACCGGCGGGACGCCTGCTCACGCAGCTCGTCCAACCGCCGGTAGAGCATCGAGACGTATTCCTGTTCGCGGCCGATCTCGTCATCGGGCCGCAATTCCCCGGAATCGGCGGAGTGCCTTGACAAGCCGTCTCCCAATCGGTTAGTATCCCTCTCAAGAACGGCCTTTGGGAGCCGTTCTTTTTTGTTGCCTGAACTGAGAAAGATACCGCGCCGCGGCCCTCCCGACCAAGCGCGCCGGGCCGCGCCCGGGCGCCCCCGGACAGACCGCGGGGGCCCGCCGCGCGGCGGGCCCCCGGGCTGTCGGGCGTCAGCCCCTGGCCACCTCGTAGAGCCGCTCCGGGGTCACCGCGCCGGCGATCAGCCGGCCGTCGTCGGTGAGCAGCGCGCTGAACAGCTTCCCGGTCAGCAGTCGGCCGCTGCCCCAGTCGCCGCTGACCGCCGGCAGCGCGCCGAGCAGCGCCGCCGGGCCGTCCGTCGACCCGCCCGGGGCCGCCTTGGCCCGGTCGGCGGGCGCACCGGCGCCGTCGAGCCGCGCGACCACCACGGTGCCCCAGCCCTCGCCGACGGTACGCACGTCCGGTCGCTCGCCCGCGGGGCGCTTGTCGGGCGCGTGGGCGGGTCGCTTCCCGGCCGCCTCCTCGGTCACCTTCACCCCGGGCGGCGGGTTGAAGGCGAACTGGTCGGCGTCCGGCCGGGCGTACGACACCTGGGTGAAGGCCATCTCGAACGCCGGCTGGTCGCTGCCGTCGGCGAAGACCTCGAAGCGCAGCGGCACGTGCTCGCGCGAGTCGATGGCGATGCGCACCTGGTGCACCAGCGAGGCGGCGTCGCGCGGCGTGAGCACCAGCTCGTACGCCGAACGGCCGGCGACCGTGGCGGAGCGGCCGACGCTCACCTCGGTGCTCGGGTCGATCGCCGCCAGGGCCCGGTCGGCCGCGTCCCCGGGGGTGGCCGGCAGCTCGGGGGCCCTGGCCGACCCCGTGGCCTCGGGCAGCGTGCGGTGGGTCGCGGTGTTGGACCGGCTGTTCCAGGTCCACACGTCGCGGCCGTTGCGGATCACGTCGTGCTGGCCGAGCGTGTCCTGCAACGCGATGCGCTGCCGGTCCGGCCCGGAGTGCCAGACCCGCAGCGTGTGCGTGCCGGTGAGCAGGCCGGCCAGGCCGTCGCCGCCGACCAGGTTGGCCAGCGGTGGCAGGCCCAGGTCGGCACGCTGCACGACCGTGCCGGAGAGCCCCTCCAACCGGGACGTCTGCAGGTCGACGAGGAGCTGGGCGGCGGTACGCGGCGGCAGGCTCGGCTCGGCCTGGGCGGCGAACGTGCCGAGCGCGGCGCCCCCGCCGATGACGGTCACGACGGCGGTCACCGGGACCAGCCAGCGCAGGACGGGACGACTCTTCAGGACGGACATGTGACACCTCCTGCCGGTCATCATGCCCGCCCGACGCTGTGAGGGCGCTGAGGAAGGCGGTACGACCCCGGGCACGCGGGTGGCACCCTTGAGCCGTGCGGTTGCTGGTGGTGGAGGACGAGTCGCGGCTGGCGTCGGCCCTGCAACGGGGCCTGCAGGCCGAGGGGTTCGCGGTGGACGTGGCGGCGACCGGCCCGGCGGGGCTCGACGCGGCCCGGCACGGCGGGTACGACGCGATGGTCCTCGACGTGATGCTGCCGGGCCTCTCCGGCTACGAGGTGGTCCGCCGGCTGCGCGCCGAGGAGCACTGGCTCCCGGTGCTCATGCTCTCGGCCAAGGACGGCGAGTACGACCAGGCCGACGGGCTGGACTGCGGGGCCGACGACTACCTGACCAAGCCCTTCTCGTACGTCGTGCTGCTGGCCCGGCTGCGGGCCCTGCTGCGCCGCGGCGCCCCGGAACGCCCGACGGTGCTCGCGGTCGGCGACCTGCGGCTGGACCCGGCCCGGCGCCGGGTGACCCGGGCCGACGCCGAGATCGCGCTGACCAGCCGGGAGTTCGCGCTGCTGGACTACCTGATGCGGCGCCCCGGCGAGGTGGTCTCCAAGACCGAGCTGCTGGACCACGTCTGGGACGCCAGCGTCGAGACGGCGCCCAACGCGGTCGAGGTCTACGTCGGATACCTGCGGCGCAAGATCGGCAGGGAGCGCCTGGAGACGATCCGGGGCGCCGGCTACCGGCTCGCCCGGTGACGGCGGAGAGAGGGCGGGGGCTGCGGGGCCGGTGGCGCCTCGCGCTCGGGCTGCGCGGGCGGCTGATGGCCGTCGGGGTGCTCGGCGTCTCGGGAGGGCTGGCCGTCGGCGTCGCTGTCCTGCTCGGTGTGCTCGGCTGGGCCCTGCAACGCGCCGTGGACACCGAGGCGTTCCGGACCGCCGACGCGGTCGCGCTGCTCGCCGCCGAGGAGGTGCTGCCCGACCCGCTGCCGGTGGCCGGGGGGCAGGTCCGGGTGCAGGTCGTCGACGCCGAGGGGCGGGTGCGGGCCGCCTCGATCGACGCCGACCGGCTCGTGCCGATGGTGGCGCCGGACCGGATCGAGGTCGGCGCCCGGCAGCGGCTGACCGTGCCGGGCGACCGGGCCGGCTTCGCCGGGCCGGTCCGGGTGGTGGCCGTGCCGGCGGGCGACGCCGCCGACCCCCGCACCGTCCTGGTGGCCCGGTCGCTGGCGGACGCGCGGCACAGCGCGCACGTCGTGCGGACCATCCTGCTGGTGAGCCTCCCGCTGCTGGTGGTGGTGCTCGCCGGGGTCGCCTGGCGGGTGGTCGGTGCCACGCTGCGCCCGGTGGAGGCGCTGCGCCGGGGGGCCGAGGAGATCACCGGACGCGACGGGGCCGGGCGGCTGCCCGTACCGGCGTCCCAGGACGAGATCCACTCGCTGGCGGTGACCCTCAACGGGATGCTGGGCCGGCTGGAGTCCGCCCGGCACCGACAACGGGCGTTCGTCGCCGACGCCGCGCACGAGCTGCGCAGTCCGCTGGCGAACATCCGTACCGAGCTGGAGGTGGCCCGGCGGCTCGGCGGGCGTACGGACTGGACCGCCGTGTCGGCGAACCTGCTGGCCGACACCGAGCGGCTCGGCCGGCTCGTCGACGACCTGCTGCTGCTGGCCCGGCTCGACGAGGGCCCGCCGGCCCGGACCACCGGGCCGGTCGAGCTGGGGGCGCTGCTGGCGGCGGTGGCCGCCCGGTACCCGTCGCCCCCGGTCCGGCTCGACGCGCCGGGCCGGCCGCTGTGGACCGAGGGCGATCCCGACGAGCTGCGCCGGATCCTGGCCAACCTCGTCGACAACGCCGTCCGGCACGCCGACCGCGAGGTGGTGCTGGCCGCCCGGCCCCGCGCCGGCCGCCGGGACGGCAACGACGGCGACGCCCGCGGTGCGGCCGACGCTGACGCCGACATGGCCGCCGTCGACGGTGCCGGCGCGGCGGCGTACCACCTGGTGACGGTGACCGACGACGGGCCCGGGGTGCCGGCCGCGGACCGGGAGCGGGTCTTCGGCCGGTTCACCCGGCTCGACGACGCACGGGCCCGGGACGACGGCGGCGCCGGCCTCGGCCTGGCCATCGTGCGCGAGCTGGTGCGCCGGGCCGGTGGCCGGGTCGACCTGACCGACGCCGATCCCGGCCGGCCCGACCGCCCGGGGCTGCGGGTGCGCCTGCGGCTGCCGGCCCTGCCGGACCCGGAGCGCCCCTGACGGGTCGGCGCGGCCCCGCGCCACCCGAGGCCCCGCCCGCCGGCCGCCGCGATCCCGGACCACGCCGCGCGTCGGCGGTCAGCGGCGGCGGGTGCAGACCTCCTTCGCCCGGGCGATCGTGTCGGTCGACCAGGCCACGGCGACCGTGAAGCAGTAGTCGGTGGCGCGGTTCAGGCCGTAGACGACGAAGTCCGTGGTGCCGGCGGGCAGATTGGCGAAGGCGGTCTGCGCCTGACCCGCCCGCCCGCCGGAGATGATCACCGGGCCCTCGCCGCCGGCGGGGTAGCTCCAGCGCAGCGCCACGTTGTCACGGTTGTCCCGCAGGGTCACCGAGCCCGGCGGGGCGCCGGGGGAGGCCGCGGTCGTCGGGTCCGCAGCGGGCGGGGCGACCGTGCCGGCCGGGGAGCCGGCGCCGGCCGGCGCGGAGGCCGGCGCGCCCGAGGGCGCCGGGTCGGGGTCGCCGTCCACGCCCGCCACTCCGGCGATCACCGCCGCCGTGCCGAGCAGCACCACCACGATGCCGCCCACGACGAGGGGCAGCAGGCGGTTGTCGCGCCCGGCGGGTGCGCGGTGTACCGGCACCGGCAGCAGCCGCGAGGGCTCGTAGGGCTCGTCGGCCCCGCCGTGCTGGCGTACCCGGTGCACGCCGTCGGTCTCCCCGCCGCCGCCGGCCAGGGGCACCACCGCCGGCGGCACGGCGCTCTCCACCGGCCCGTCCCCGCTGTCGGCGTCCGGGGGCCACCAGCCGGGCGGCGGGTCCTCCGTCGGCTGCCGGGGCGTCGGCACCGGGTGCGGCGGCCCGGCGTACGGGTCCGGCTCCGCCGGGCGGTAGCCCGGCTGCGAGGGGTGGTACGCCGCCGTCTGCCCGTCGCCCGGGGGAGGGGTGCGCGCGGACGGCACGACTGGGCCGTCGACGGCGACGGGGGAGTTGTCGGCGCAGACGTGGTCGGGGTTGGCCGCCGCCCGGGCCAGCGCCGCGACCTGCGCCGCGAGCGGGTCGCCCGCCGGCAGGTGCTGCCGGCAGAGCTCCCTGGCCAGCGCCAGGTTGTCGTGCGCCTCGGCGAACTGCCCGCAGTCGCGCTGCATCGCCCCGAGCCGGGCCAGCATCTTGATGCCGCTGGGGTGCCCGTCGCCGTAGACCTCGCGGTGCAGCTCCCAGGCGTCCTGCAACCGGTCGCGGGCCACCTGGCACTGGCCGCGCGCGTACTCCACGGTGGCCAGGTCGGCGTGGGCGGCGAGCACCCGCAGCGACTCCGGACCGTCCAGCGCGGTCAGCTCGATGATCACTTCCTGGTAGAGCCGGGCCGCGCGCGACCAGCTCCCGACCCGGTGCAGCACGGCCGCGAGGGTGGCCGCGGCGGCCACCGTACGCTGGTCGGACCGGCCGTGCAGCCGGCTCGTCGCCGCGTACGCGAAGGCGGCCCAGCCCCGGGCGGAGTGTGGCTCGCCGAGGGCGACCAGCACGCGGGCCTGGAGGCTGGCGGCCTCGGCCAGCTCGGGTGTGGCGTTGACCGGGCGCGGGTCGGCGTCGGTCAGCGCGTCGGCGAGCAGCCGTTGGGCGCCGACGAGGTCGCCGGCGGACACCAGGTGGTGCGCCTGGTCAGTCAGATCACCGAAGCCGGAAGGCACGCCCCATCGTGCTCATCCGACGACGTTAAGTACAAGACCCGAACCGGGGTGGATTGGTCAAGAACCGGTCAGGTGTGCGGCGAGCGTCTCGCTGATCCGGCGCAACTGGTCGACCTGGGCCGGGCTCAACGCGTCGAACAGGTGCCGGCGTACCCCCGCCACGTGGCCGTGCGCGGCGGCGGCGAGGGTGGCGAATCCCTCGTCGGTGAGGGCCGCGATCTGCCCGCGCCGATCGGTCGGGCACTCCTCGCGGCGCACCCAGCCGGCCGCTTCAAGCCGGGCCACCGCGTGCGAGAGCCGGCTGCGTGAGGAGCCGCTCGCCTCCGCGAGGTCGCTCATGCGCAGCCGCCGGCGCGGGGCCTCGGAGAGCCGGACCAGGATCTCGTAGTAGGCGTGCGGCATCCCCGCGTCGCGTTGCAGCTCCCGGTCGAGCGTCTCCATCAGCGCCCGGGAGGCGGTCAGGTAGGCGCGCCAGGTGCGCTGCTCGTCGGGCTCCAGCCAGCGGGTCATGTGCCCAGCATACGTCAACTAGTTGAAGGTTCAACGAAACCGCGTTAGCGTGGACGGCATGGGAATCCACCGCCTGAACCACGCCGTGCTCTACGTCGGTGACCTCGCCCGCAGCACCGCCTTCTACCGCGACGTGCTGGGCTTCCGGCCGATCCCGATGACCCCGGAGGGCTTCCGGGGTGCCGCCTTCCTCCAGGCGCCCGGCTCCACCAACGACCACGACCTCGGCCTGTTCGAGGTCGGCGCGGGCGCCGGCCGCTCCACCGCCGGCCGCGGCAGCGTCGGGCTCTACCACCTGGCCTGGGAGGTCGACACGCTCGACGAGCTGGAGGCCACCGCGCAGCGGCTCGACGCCGTCGGCGCCCTGGTCGGCGCCTCCGATCACGGCACCACCAAGAGCCTCTACGGGCAGGACCCGGACGGGCTGGAGTTCGAGGTCGTCTGGCTGGTGCCCGCCGACCGCCTCGACGACGCGGCCCTGGCCGCGCGCAAGCGGATCGGCCCGCTCGACCTGGCCGCCGAGCGGCGGCGCTACGGCGGCCAGACCCGTGGTGGGGTGGGCATCTCCGTCCCGGCGTGACCCGGGCCGCGGTGCGCACCGTGGCCCCGGACCGACCCGGCGCCCGGTCGGACCCCTGGCGGGCGGTTCCGCGGGCCGGGGGAGCCGTGCCCGCTCCGGTGCGGGAGTGCGGTAGAACGACAGCATGCCGACCGACACCGTTCTGCGCGAGCTGCTCGTCCGTCACCTGGGGACCTGGCTGCCGGGGGCCCTGGGCCGCGCCCGCCGGGCCACCCTCGCCCTGGCGTACGCGCACGGCGACGACGGCTGCGCCGAGGCCGCGCTGGGGGTGGCCGCCGGGCACGCCGACCGGCTGCGCGGCCGGCAACTGACCGTGCTGGTGCTCGCCGACGGTGGCGGGGAACTGTCGGCCCGGCTCGCCGCCGCGCAGGCGTGGCTGCCGGCGGAGGTGACCGTGCACCTGATGCCCGGCGGGGCGGACCGGCTGCCGGTGGCGGTGAAGGCGGCCGGCGCGGCGGGCGCGCCCCTGCTCTCCGTCGTGGACGACCCCGCCGCCGGCGCGGCGGTGCTTGCCGCCGCGGCGGCGGGCAGGCCGGCGGACGTGCTGCTCGCCACCGCCGCCGGCACCGCCGCCCGCGCCGCCCTGGCCGACGCCGGCTTCCCGCTCACCACCGAGGCGGAGCTGGTGCCCGCCGGCGGTGCGCCCGCGCGGCTGCTCGCGTACGCGACCGGATCCGACAAGAGCCTGGAGTCGTTCAAGGAGTCGCTCTGGGCCGCCGCCGGGGCGGCCGGCGTCCGCTACCGTGACCCCGTCGGGGGGCTGCTCGACGCCGCTCCCGCCCCCGAGGCCGGCCCGCTGGGCCGCGAGCTGCTGGCCGAGCTGACGCGCTCCGGCCCGCGTACGGTCACCGAGCTGCGCCGGCACGCCCTCACCGAGACCGTCTACCGGTCCGCCGACGCCGTACGGGCGCTGACCGGGCTGCTCGACGCGGGGGAGGTGGCCCGCCACCCGCAGGACGGCCGGCTCGGCGGCGACGTGCTCATCTCCGCCCGGGACGCCCCCGCGTAGCGCCCCCGGCCCGAGGGCGCGCCCCGCAGACGCCGAGCGGGGTGCCGGTGGATCACCGGCACCCCGCTCGACCTCGGGACGTCACGCCCGGGACTTGTCCTGCTTCCAGGACAGCGGACCCGGCAGGTCGACCCGGTGCGCCTTGGCCTTCGAGTTCCAGGACCAGCGACCGATCTTGATGCTCCAGGACGAAAAGCCGTTCTCGGTGAAGTTCAGGATGATCGGACCGTACTTCTTGCGCTTGCGGAACATCAGACCCATCGCGAAGCTCCCCTCGATTCGTTCCCTGCCCTGTCTGGACCCGAACATGCCCGCAACGACGAATCGTGAAACCCGCGCCGCTCCCGAGTGGAGCGTGCCGCGGCCGGGCGACTCCCGCCGCACAGGTAGATGATGCGCGTGGGCCGCGCGCCGGCCCGGGCGCGTGCCGGGTCAGGCGGGGGCGCGGTCGACGCGGAGCACGCGGCTGACGGTGCCGTCGTCCTCGGCGATGTCGCGCTCGTGGACGAAACCGAGCTTGCCCAGCAGCGCCAGCGAGGCGTGGTTGGCGTCGGCGACCGTCGCGTAGACCCGGGGCAGGTCCAGGGTGTCGAAGCCGTAGCGCACCAGGGCCCGGGCCAGCTCGGTGCCGAGGCCGACGCCCCAGGCCCGCTCCACCAGCGCGTAGATGATTTCGTGGCCGTCGACCTGGTCCGTCCGCTTGATCTCGGCGTGCCCGACGTAGCGGCCGTCCCGGCGCACCGCCCAGACGTCGAAGAGGTCGTCCGCGTACACCTTCGTGAAGATCCGCCCGAAGAGGGCGCCGGCCTCCTCGGCGGTCAGCGGGCCGTCGCCCATGAACCGCCCCACCTCCGGGTCGGTGAGCAGAGCCAGCGAGTCCTCGGCGTCGCCCGGCCGGTAGGGCTCAAGCAGCAGGCGGTCGGTGCGCAGGGTGGGGGTGGGCATCAGCGCGGCTCCCAGGCGTCGGGTAGAGCCGTCAACCTACGGACATGGGCGGGCAGCCGGCCACTGACTATCTCCGCGAGGCTCACCTCGTCGACCACCCGCCGCACGGCGGCCCGCACCGCGACCCAGAGCCCCGGCAGGTTCTCGGCCGCGCCGTCGTACCGGGTCTCCTCCGGACGCAGCCCGCGAACGCCGGCCAGCGGACCCTCCACCGCGCGCAGCACCGCGCCGACGGTCACCTCGCGCGGCGGCCGGGCCAGCGTGTAGCCGCCCTCCGCGCCGCGCTGCGCCCGCACGATGCCGGCGCGCCGCAGGTCCGCCAGGACGGCCTCCAGGAACTTGCGCGGCATGTCCTGCTCCGTGGCGATGGCCTGGGTGGAGAGCAACCGTGGGTACGCGGTGGCGAGGCTGAGGGCCGCCCGTACCGCGTAGTCGCCGCGCGCGGAGATCTGCACCCCGCCATCATGCCCCGCGTCGGCCGCCACCGGCGTCGGCGGGCGGTCGGGGCCGCACGAGCGCCCCCGGCACCGGCTGCTCCCGGGCCGCCCGGAACGCGCCCGGGCTCACCCCGACCTCGCGGGTGAAGAACCGGCCGAAGTTCGTCGGCTCCGAGAAGCCGAGGCGCCGGCCGATCCGGGCGATCGGCTCGTCGGTGGCGGCCAGCAGCCGGCTCGCCTGGAGGGCCACCCGGTCGTCGACCACCTGCTTGGCGCTTCGCCCGGTGACCGAGAGGCAGGCCCGGGTGAGCGTCCGCACCGAGCAGCCGAGCCGGGTGGCGTAGTCCTCGACCCGGCGGGTGTGCTGGTAGCCGCGTTCGACCTCCCGGCAGAGCCGGTGGAAGGTGGCGGCCTCCGCCGGCGTCGCCGTGTCGGGCCGACCCGGCAGCAGCGACAGCCGCAGCAGCAGCACGGCGAGCTGGTGGCGGAGCAGGCCCCGGGCGGCGGCCACCCCGTGGTGCCGCTGGCAGTCCACCGCCAGCTGGCTGACCTCGTTGATCACCGCGTCCTCGTCCTCGCCCGCGAGCTGGAACCGGGCGGGCACGGCGTCCGGATCGACGTCGAGCCCGGCCAACGCCGCGGCGTCCCAGCGCACCACCGTCGCGTCGAGCTGCGGACCCGAGCAGCGCAGCACCTGGCCGGCGCGTACCCGCAGCAGCGTGCCCGGCCGGGCCGGCAGGGCGCGGAAATCCAGTTCGGCCGTGCCGTGACCGCCCGTAATCAGCACGAGCAGGTCCCGCTCCAGCAGCACCGGACGCCGCCAGCCCGGGTCGGACGCGAGGTCACCGAGGCAGACGGTGTCGATCTCGGCGGGGGCGGCCGGCGGGTTGCCGGGCGGAGCGGGGGAGAGCTGACCGGAAGGGACCATCGCCTGCGACGGTAGCCCGGGGCGGCGGCCGACGCATCCCGGAGACGGCGTCCGCCGCCGTGCCCGCGCGGCGCCGGATTCCCGACCCCGCCGCGCGGCCCCCCGCCCGGCGGGCCGCGCGGGGGTTGTCGAGGTCGTCGGGGGCCGGCTACGTTACCGAGCGGTAGCGCCGTCGGGTCCGGTACGGCCGGAGCCGGCCCGCGCCGGCCGGTCGCCCGCCCCGGCGGCCCCCGCCGACTCGCGATGGGATGGGCATGACGGATCTGTTCTCGGTCGAAGGCAAGAGGGTCCTGGTCACCGGCGGCTCGCGGGGGATCGGCCTGATGATCGCCCAGGGCTTCGTCCGGGCCGGCGCGCACGTGGTCATCTCGTCCCGCAAGGCGGACGTCTGCGAGGCCGTGGCCAAGGAACTCTCCGCCGAGGGGCGCTGCGAGGCCATCCCCGCCGACCTCGGCGACGACGCCGGCGCCGAAGGGCTGGCCGCCGCGATCCGGGAGCGGTTCGACCGGCTCGACGTGCTCGTCAACAACGCGGGCGCGACCTGGGGCGCGCCGCTCGAGGCGTACCCGGAGAGCGCGTTCGACAAGCTCTGGGCGGTGAACGTCAAGGCCGTCTTCCGGCTCACCACCGCGCTGCTGCCCGCGCTGCGCGCGTCGGCCAGCGCAGACGACCCGGCCCGTGTGATCAACATCGGCTCCATCGACGGCATCAGGGTGCCGATGATGGAGGTGTACGCGTACTCGGCCACCAAAGCCGCCGTGCACATGCTGACCCGAGGCCTGGCCCACCAGCTCGCCGGCGAGCAGATCACGGTCAACGCGATCGCGCCGGGGCCGTTCGAGAGCAAGATGATGGCGTTCGCGCTGGACGACCCCGGGTCCCGGGCCGCCATCGAGGGGCAGGTTCCGCTCGGGCGGATCGGCCGGCCGGAGGACATGGCCGGCACCGCGATCTACCTGTCGTCGCGCGCCGGGGCGTACCTCACCGGTGCGGTGATCCCCGTCGACGGCGGCATCACCACCCATGGCTGAGCCCGGCGCGGGACGGGAGGCGGTGCGCGTACCCCCTGGTGAGCCGGGGCCGCGCGGACTCGGCAGATCCGCGCGGCCCCGGGCGGCCGGTGTGGCCGGTGGTTCAGCGGCCGGCGAGCAGCCGGGTCACCGCGGTGTCGACGTCCAGGTGCTCGGCCTCGCGGCCGCGCGGAACGACGACGTAGGTCCGCCGCAGGAAGCGCACCAGGACGCTGCGCGGCACCTCGAACAGGGCGTTGCCGTCGGGCGACGACAGCGCGAGCGCGACGAAGTCCCCGCGCGGCGTGGCCCACGGCCAGACCCGCACGTCACCGATGCCGGCCGGCTCGTCGAGGCCGGTGACCAGCAGTTCCCGGGCGAACGACCAGCTCACCGCCTCGCCGCCGGCGGATTCGGCATGGAACAGGACATGGACCGCATACGGATCAGCAGGGTCGTAACGCAGACTGGCACGCACCGGCAAGGCCGTGGCGTCAGGTGCGACGAGCCTTAGCGACGTCTCGACCTCTACGGTCGTCGGTCGGATGACACTCATGGACGATCTCCCCCCGGCACCGCTGCGGAACGCGCCGTCCCGCTTTTCCCATACTCAGGTGCTACTCCTGGCTACGCTCCGCCATACGCTGACTTCACCCAGTGGTGGGAAGGGGGTCGGAAAGGCCGCGTGAATGTGAGGATTCATGTAGGATTTCCGGTTCTGCCCAGTGCGTGATCCCGCCCGGCATCGGGTGGTTCAGTCGTCGACTTACTCCGGTAACGTCCAGTCGTCCGTTCCAGTGACGGGCGCGAGCCACACTGGGGGAGGAAATGGTCACGAAACGATCCTCAGTGGATCCGATTGCAGTGTCGGGCTCGCCGGAAGTCCCGGCCGGACCGGTCGAAAAGCGGGGGTACGCGGTGCCGATGGAGCAGCACGACCGGCCCGGCCGGCGGGCGACCGGACGGGGCGGCGACGGCGGCGCGGCGCTGGCCGAGCGGCGACGGCCGGCGCGCTGGCGGCAGCGGCTCGGCACCACCCTCGACCTGATCCGGGCCAACCCCACCGGCCGGGTCACCCTGAAGATCTTCATCGCCATCGCCGGCGCCCTCGTCGTCACCGTCGGCATCGCCCTCATCCCCCTGCCCGGGCCGGGCTGGCTGCTGGTGATCGCGGGCCTCGGCGTCTGGGCCGTCGAGTTCCACTGGGCCCGCCGGCTGCTCGGCTTCACCCGCCGACACGTGCAGAACTGGACGCAGTGGGTGAAGGACCGGTCGCTGGCCGTACGCTTCCTGCTCGGCTCCGTCGGCCTGGTCTTCGTCGGCACGGTGGTCTGGCTGTCGCTGAAGTACAGCTTCGGCATCGACGTGGTCGCCGAGGCGCTGCACTACCTGGCGACGCACTGACCCCGGCGGCTGACCGCCCCGGCGGCGCGCGGACCCCGGATTTCCGGTCCGGTCCCTCGATCGGGTAGAGTCATCGGCGCTGAGGGCGATTAGCTCAGCGGGAGAGCGCTTCGTTCACACCGAAGAGGTCACTGGTTCGATCCCAGTATCGCCCACCATGGATATGGCAAGCTCAAGGCCCCTCAATTGAGGGGCCTTGACTCGTATTTGAGGGTCGGTCGTTGCCGGAGGCAGCAAAGGATTTCAGCACCCGGCCGTCGCGCTCGGTCGTCGGGTGCGTGTAGCAGTTCAACGTCGTCGGCGTCTGCTCGTGGCTGGACGATTTTTGCCGAGGCGGGAGCGACGGCAGCTCACTAGTAGGCGTCCGGGTCTGGTCGCGCGCGTCGCCAGGCGTCTTCGAATGCCTCCGGGCTGACCTCCATCGGGGCGTACTGCGGATCGCGCAGGTCGATGGCTGGGTTGAAAGGCCAGTCCTCGGTTCGGAGGGCGTCACCGTCGGGGCGCTGTTCGACCTGGCGGAGGCGGCGGCCGTCTGGTCCCAACTCGGCGAGGTAAGCCGTGCCGTCGTACTCAGCGGAGGCGTCACGGAGGTACACCAGTCCGCGGTTGGCCAGTAGGCCGTAGCCAGGGAGGTCACGATGGGCCGACCGTTGGTCACGAAGGCTGGCCAGTGGACCGTCGGGCAGTGCATCGAGGTGGACCTCGTCAAGATTCCACGAGGTCACCCGCTGCACGGTGGAGTCATCGGTGACGATCTCCACCTCGGCGACGGCGTCGAGGACCTCCTCTGGCGACCGTGCCCACACCCACCACCACAAGCCGCCCATGCCGTAGTCGTGGCAAACCAGGTACCGGTTCTTCGCGTTGCCGCCCTGCTGAAGCACGGCGACAGTATGTCCAGCCCTCCGACGGGGATGGAACGTACGTCCTGATGTAACCGATCAAGCGAAGCCAAGGTGTGACCGTCATCCGGAGGGCGACAGCCTGGCTGCCGGCAAGGTGGTTCAGCAGTACAGCAGCGGCGTCAGCGGCCGCTGACACTCGCAGAAGCTGGACGGGACAGAGACGGCATCACTTACGAGTCTTGCTGGCTGACGGACGCCGCAGGAAACACCCTGGCTGTCGACAGCACCAGGGATGGTGACCCCGCCGGTACGAGGACGGCTGGCGGCAGCGGAGCGCGGGCGGTGACCAGGGTTGACGGACGTGGGGGGACGCAGCCGCGCGAGACACGCAGTGCACACAGACGAGAGGTCGCAAGGCGGCGATGCCACGTCCGGACCTGGCGGCTGGTGAGTGCCAGATCCATGGGACGATCGTGACGTGACCGTCGTGCGGCTGCCCCAGGGTTCATGGTGGGACTGGGAGGTGCTCGGGTGGAACGGTTCGGAACTGCGATTCGCCGCCGGGTACGACCTGACGTACCACCACGGCTTGGAGTTGGTCTTCACCGACGTCCACTACCTCGCCTGTCCGACCCGGTTCTCTGATCCGAAGTTCCGGGAGCCGACCTTCGACGAGTACGAGACCGTGCGTGCGATCGTCGGGGAGATGCCGCCCGTGGTCGTGGCTTTCGACGTCGAAGCCGTGGTGGGTTGGAAGGTCCTCCCCTGTGTCGTCGCGGCAGCCTCCGTCGAGATCGTGCCGGGGATCGTCTACCGCTACTGGCGAAAGGACCTCAAGGAGGGGGAACGGTTGGCCTCCTTCGTGCGGCGGCCCGACGAAGGTCAGTGACCAAGCAGCGCTTGGCGCCGCATGTCGGTCAGGGCATGGACCCGAGCGACCCCGGTCACCGCACGGTGCGGTAGCAGACAGCGATGTCTTCTGGGGGGAGATGCCGGAGCGCCGGGAGGAAGTTGGATCATCCGGGGCAGCGCCGACAACCGACCGGATGCCATAGTGCCGCCATGAAGGCAGACCTGCACAGCTACCTGAAGGCGGCCGTGACGCGCTGCTGTGGAAGCTCGACGGGCTCAGCGAATACGACATTCGGCGTCCGTTGACCCGGACCGGCACCAACCTGCTCGGGCTGGTGAAGCACTCGGCGGCCATGGAGACCCTCTACTTCGGCGTCGTGTTCGGCCGGCCGTTCGAGCAGGAGCTGCCGTACGTCGGCGACGGAGCGGAGACCAACGCCGACATGTGGGCGACCGCGGACGAGACCCGCGAGGAGATCGTCGGACTGTACCGTCGCGCGATCGCCCACGCCGACATGACGATTGAAGCCCTTGCGCTTGATGAGGTCGGCCGCGTGGCGTGGTGGGGCGATGCAGCGGTCACGTTGCACCGCGTCCTGGTCCACGTCATCGCGGAAACACAACGGCACGCCGGCCACGCTGACATCGTGCGCGAACTCATCGACGGCGCGGCCGGGCTGCTGCCCAGGAACGACAACCTGCCGCCCGCCGACGAGTCATGGTGGCTCGACTACCGCCGGCGGGTGGAGCAGGCCGCCCTCGACGCCAGCAGACGCGACAACTAGGCCTGGCCGATCAGGAGAGCCGGATGACGGCGCGATGAGGAGCAGGGAGCGGGGGTGAGCCAGGCGAGGGTTGACCGGCGGGTGCGGCGTCGGCGACGCGGTGCGCGGAGGCCGTGGTGAGCGCGGCCCGGGAGCTGTCGTTCCAGCGTGGGACGTTGTCGATGCCCTGGTGGCGGTACCCGACGGCTTGGACGATGCAGTCAGGTGTGCCGGCGTCATGGCGAGGATGGTTTCGAGGGTTTCGCCGGCCTTATCGACGGCGGCGGACGTCGAGGTCGTCGTGCAGGTGCGCCTCAGCGTCGTGGACGGTGACCAGCCTCGCACCGTGTCCAGCTCCGGGAGAGAGAACGTCAGGACATCCCACGACTCTCGGGATGATCGGTGGTTACCTCCGCCAGACGAAGCCGGCAAGATCAGCCGTCAGACCCGGGCATCGAGACGCGGAGGAATCTCCATGGACCCAGACGACGCTGAGCAGCAGGCAAGGATCAGGTTCCTCCTCGCCGGAACGGGATTCTTCCGCGCCGGGCAGGTGGCCGCGTGGGTGGTGGTGGTCTACGCCCTCGTGGCGGTGCTTCAGCGAGTCAGCGGGTGACGCTCCGGCACCCCGACCAGTCGGGGTGCCGGGAAGGCGGGGCTCGGGGGCCTTGCTCGCCCGGGCGCGCAGCTGAGTGGCGATCGTGCGGACGCTGAAGAGCCGCGGCGCGCCCGGTTGATGATGGCCAATCGCCGTTCACCGGCCCGCACGGTTCTGGGCTCGGCGCCCGACGCCGGGCTAGGCTCTCCCATTGCGATGTGTCAATCTGTACGCCGTCGGGGAGGCCCTGGGCGGAACGGCGCCGGCCACGACAGGCCCGATCCGTCGTTCGAGGCCGCGCCCGAACGAGCGCTGCCGCTCGACCGGTTCCGGTTCGCGTACCGGACGTCGCGCTTCCGGTGCCCCGTGGCGGCGGCGCGGGACGCCGAGCAGGTCGGCGTCCCTTCCGGCTTGAAGGAGCGGGTCGAATGAGTCTTCCGACGTGCCTGGTCGTCTACGACAGGGGATCGGCCAGTGCGGTGGCCGTCCTGTCGGCCGCGCGCGGGGTCTGTGAGGTCGTGTTCCTGCGGCTGAGGCGGGAGGACGCGGCGGCCTCGGAGCTGTGGGGGATCCCGGAGGACGCCCGCGTCGTCGACGCCGTCGGGCTCTCCGAGGACGATGTCTGCGAGCTCGCCGCGACGCTGCGTCCGGACGGGGTTGCGGCGTTCAACGACTACCGGCTGCACCTGGCTGCCCGCATCGCGGAGCGCTGCGGGCTGCCGTTCCACAGCCCGAAGACGGTGCCCGCCCTGACCGACAAGTACCTGCAGCGCACCCTGCTGAACGCGGCGGGGGTGCCGTCGCCTCGGGCGCGGCTGGTGCGCGGCGTCGACGACGCGGTCGCCGCCGTCGCCGACGTCGGACTGCCGGCGGTGCTGAAGCCCCGCAACGGTGCCGGCAGCGTGGACACCGCCCGCGTCGATTCGCTCGGGCAGTGCCGAACCCACATCGCCGAGTTCCGGGCACGTGGCAGCGGCGACCTCGTCCTGGAAGAGCTGTTGACCGGAGATCCGTCGGTGGCCGGAGAGCACTGGGGGGACTTCGTCTCGGTCGAGTCCGTGGTGCGGGGCGAGGACGTCCAGACCGTCTGCGTGACCTCCAAGCTGCCGCTCGCGCCGCCGTTCCGCGAGACAGGGCACGTGCTGCCCTGCACCCTGTCGGAACGCGACCAGGCCGCCGCGGCGGCGGTCGCCGTCGCCGCGCTGCGGGCGCTGGGCGTCCGGCACGGCGTGACGCACACCGAGATCAAGTTGACCCCGACCGGCCCTCGCGTCATCGAGGTGAACGGCCGGCTGGGCGGCTACGTCCCGGTGCTGCTGCGCCGCGCGGCGGGCTTCGACCTCGTACGGACCGTGCTGCGGCTGGCGGTGGACGAACCGGTGACGGTGCCGGCACTGGTGTGGAAGCGGATGGAGTTCGCCTATCTGCCCGCGCCCCCGGTGGCGGCGAGGACCCTGGTGTCCTGGAACGACGTGCGCCCCCGCGACCTCCCCGGCATCCGCAGCATCGAGTTGCGCTCCAGGCCGGGCCGGACGCTGGACTGGCGCGACGGCACCGCCAGCAGCATCGCTCTGGTGCACGGCACGGCGACGACGCACGACGAGATCCTGGCATCCCTGGCCGAGCTGAACGCGCGGTGGAACGTCGTCTACGGCTGAACCTCCGGCGGCTCACCGGCCCCGGTGCGCGCCTGCCGCTTGCGGCGTACCTGCTGCTGCCGCCGCAGGCGGGCGCGCTGCGCCTCGCCGTCCTCCGCGGCCGTGTCGGGCTCGTCGGCGACCGCGCCGGCCAGGTGGGCCGCGAACGTACGTACCGTCGAATAGCGGAACAGGTCGGCGATGCGCGCCCGGGGGGCGGCGTGGGCGCGCACCTCGCTGAGCAGGCGGACCACCAACAGGGAGTTGCCGCCGGAGCGGAAGAAGTCGTCGGTCACCCCGATGCGGTCGTTGCCGAGCACCCGCCGCCAGGCTGCCAGCAGCGCCTCCTCGACGTCGCCCTCCGCCGTGGTCGCCTCGGACGCGGCGGGGCGCGCCTCGATCCTGGGCAGCGCCTTGCGGTCGAGCTTTCCGTTGGGGGAGACCGGCAGCGCGGGCACGGTGGCGACCAGGGCGGGGATCATCTGACGCGGTAGCGTGCGCGCCAACTCGATCCGCAGCCACTCCGCGTCGACCGCCGATCCGTCGACGGTGACGCAGTGGGCGGCGAGGGCGGCCTGTTCGCCGTCGGTCTGCACGACCACGGCACAGTCCCGCAGGCCGGGCAGAGCGGTCACGGCCCGTTCGATCTCCTCCAGCTCGATCCGGTAGCCGTTGAGCTTGACCTGGTTGTCGAGGCGCCCGACGAGCTCGATGGTGCCCTCGGGCGTCATCCGGGCGAGGTCGCCGGTGCGGTAGACCGTGGCCCCGTCGTCGAGGTGCGGCGAGGAGACGAAACGCCGCGCGGTCAGCTCCGGGTCCCCGACATAGCCCTGGCTCACGCCCGCGCCGCCGATGACGAGTTCACCGAACATGCCGACGGGCACCGGGCGCAGGAAGGCGTCGACGACGTGCACGGTGGTGTTGGCGAGCGGCGTGCCGACCAGCGGCCGTGACCCGGAGTCGAGCTGCCAGGCGGTGGACCACACCGTCGTCTCGGTCGGACCGTACATGTTCAGCACCCTGGGTATCCCGAGTTCGCGCAGCGTGGTGGCGAGGGCCGGGTCGAGCGGCTCGCCGCCGACGAGCAGGGTGTGCAGCCGGGCGAGGGCCCGGGGTCCGCCGGGCATCCGCAGCACCGTCCGGACGAACGTCGGTGTCGCCTGAAGCGCGGTGACTCCGGCGGTCTCGATCAGGTCGGGGACCTTGACCGGTTCGGTGTCGGTCTCCGTCAGCTGGTTCAGCGTCTCCATGCTCTCGCCGACGATGACGTGGACCCCGCGGCTGAGCGTCCACAGCAGTTCGAGTACCGCGATGTCGAAGGTGACGTTGGTGACGGCGAGCCACACCGGCCGCGGTGGCAGCGGGACGGTCTCGTCCATCGCCGTGAAGAAGTTGGCCAGGTTGCGGTGCGTGACCTGGACACCCTTCGGCACGCCGGTCGAGCCCGAGGTGAAGATGACGTACGCGGTGTCGGGCGCCGCGACCTCGGGAGGGGCGGTCGACGGCGGGTGGTCGGTGAACTCGGTCAGCGGCAGGATCCGCCCGCCGAACGGTGGCAGCGGCACGGCGGGATGTTCGACGACGAGCGCGGCGCATCCGGCGCCGGCCAGGCTGGCCGCCGACCGCCGCGGCGGTGCGGCGCCGTCGAGGGGGACGTACGCCAGGCCGGCGCTGAGCACGCCGAGCAGGGTCGCGACGAGGTCGGTGGAGCGGGGCAGCAGCACGCCGACGCGGTCGCCGGGGCGTAGCCCCGCCGCGATCAGGCCGGCCGCCACGGCCTCGGCCCGCTCGGCCAGCGCGGCATTGGTCAGGGTCCGGCCCCGGAAGGTCGCCGCGGCGGCGGTCGGGTGGGCGCGCAGCCGGGCCAGGATCCGCGTGTGCACCGCTTCGGCGGGCAGTTCCCGGGCGGTGGCGGCGTTCCACCGGGCCACGTGGGCGAGGTCCTCGGCCCCGGCCAGCGACAGGTCGCCGAGACGGGCGTCCGGGTCGGCCGCCATCAGCCGGACCACGTGGGCGAACCAGTCCACCAGGCGGGACATGTCGGACTCGGTGAACATCTCGCTGTTGTAGACGAGGAAGCCCCTGCCCAGATCGCCCTCCTCGCGCAGCTTGAACATGAGGTCGTACTGCGTCGCGTAGACCGGCGCGACGGCCAGCCCGGTCTCCAGCCCGGTCAGCGAGAGCCCGGTCTCGGGGTAGCTCTGCAGGATGAAGATGGCCTGGAACAGCGGCGAGTGCGAGACGCTGCGGTCCGGTGCGACCGCCTGCACCACCTGGTCGAACGGGAGGTCCTGGTGGGCGAAGGCGTCGAAGACGCTGCGTCGGACGGTGGCGAGGAACTCGCGGACCGTCTGCTCCGGACGGGGGCGCATCCGCACCGTTATCGAGTTGAAGAACAGCCCGAGCGTGTTCTCCAGCACCGGGTAGGGCCGACTGGCCAGCGGGCTCCCGACCGCGAGGTCGTCGACGCGGGCCATCCGTGACAACAACAGGCCGTACGCCGCGACCAGGGCGCCGTAGAGGGTGGTGCCACACTCGGCGCACAGTTCCCGCAGCCGCTTCATCAGGTCGGCGTCGTAGGTGAACACCAGCGCGTCGCCGCGGTAGCTCTGCACGGCGGCGCGCGGCCGGTCGGGCACCAGTTCGAGCACCGGCGGCAGCTGCGCCAGTTCGCCGCGCCAGAACTCGCGCTGCTTCTCGGCCACCTCACCGGTGATCCACTGTCGTTCCCACGCGGCAAAGTCCGCATACTGCACCGGCAGGTCGGGCAGGTCCGGCTCGCGCCCCTCGACGGCGGCGGAGTACAGCTCCGAGATCTCCTTGCGGATCAGGCCCGCCGACCAGCCGTCGGAGATGACGTGGTGCTGGGTGACGACGAAGATCCAGTCCGATGTCCCGGTGCGGATGAGGTCGAAGCGGACGAGCGGCGCACGCGACAGGTCGAAGCGGGTCGCGACGATCTCGTAGAGCAGCCGCCGGACCACCTCGTCGGCCTCTCCCCGCAGGTCGTGCTCGCGGTACGCCGGCCGTCCCCGCGGGTCCGCCACCTGGAGCAGGTCGTCGCCCTCCTCCACGAGCCCGGACCGCAGGATCTCGTGGCGGGTGGTGACGGCCTCGACGGCGGAGCGCAGCGCACCGGTGTCCAGCGGGCCGGTGATCGTGCGCGCCATGTACATGTTGTAGATCGGTACGTCGGTCGCGAGCTGCTCGATCAGCCAGAGGCGCCGCTGCGCGTACGAGGCCGGCAGCGGCCCCGTGCGGTCGACCGGGACGATGCGTACGGCGCGGCGCCGCTCTTCGTGCTCCTGCTCGCGCACGAACTGAAGCACCTCGTCGCGGTGCGCGGCGAGGCGGGCCCGCAGCGACTCGGTGAGTCGCTCGCGCGGGCCGGTGATCCGCAGCTTGTCGCCGTGGGCGGAAAGGCTCATGCCCAGTTCCGCCAGTTCGGCCAAGAGGTCGATCAGTGCCATCGGTCTCGGTCTCCTTCGCCTGTCTCGCGCGCAACAGGAGCGGCCGTGGCAGCGCAGCCGACATCGGTAATGCGCAGCTATTCAATTGGCGCCCAAAAATGCGAAACGGCGACCGTCCGAGGCGGGGCCGCCGCGACATGATGGCACGTGAGCGGCCCGGATTTTCCCGTACCTCGTCATGTTGCTCTGCTGTGGACCGCTTCCGGTCAAGCTATCGCCGGGACCACATGCCGGCAACCCCTGTGAAACAGATCACAGAATATTGAGCGATGCCCTTCAATTGCTAAATAATGCTCGCGGTCGCCGTTCGGCGGGCCACTCACTCCGGTATGGAGGGGCGGTAGGGCCGCACGGTCGGTGACGAGGGGCGCACCCGAGCCCCTCGGACGGGGGGAGCACGTGAAGCCAACGCGGCCGGAACACGACCGCGCGCCGCTCAGCGTCCAACAGCACGCCGTGCATGTCGCACAGCAGTTCGCGGCGGACGGCGGCGCGGGCTACAACGTGGCAGCGGCGTACCGGCTGACGGGGGCCCTGGACGAGGGGCGCCTGGACCGGGCCCTGACGGAGGTGGTCCGACGGCAGCCGCAGCTGCGCGTCCGACTTCAGGACGAGGGTTCCGGCACGTACCAGGTGCTCCAGCCCGCACCCACCGCGCTGCTGCGGACGGCGGACGTGGCCGCGGAGGAGCTCGACGCGCACCTGGCGGCGCTGTGCGAGGTGCCGTTCGCGGCCGAGGACCGGGTGCGGCTGCGGGCCCACCTGCTGCGCCAGGGCGACGGGGTGGCAGTGCTGCTGATCGTCTTCGACCACCTCGCGGTCGACGCGCCGTCGCTGCCGGTGTTCCTGGGTCAGCTGTCGCGTGCGTACGCGGGCGTCGCCGAACCGGAGCCCGACGGCGCGGACTACTTCGCCTACGTGCGCTGGCAGCAGGAGTTCGCCGCCTCCCCGGCCGGCCACGCCGCGCGGCGGTTCTGGCAGGAGACGCTGGACGGGGTGGACCCGGCCCGCGGCATCGCGCCGGGCACCGTCGCGACGACCGCCCCGGCCCGCGTCGCGTCGGTCCCGGTGCGGCTGCCCGTCGACCTGACCGCCCGGGCCGCCCGGCTCGGGGTGACGCCGTTCTCGGCCTGCCTGGCCGCGTACGCGTTGGTGCTGCAACACCTCACCCGCAACGACGACGTGGTGGTGGCCTTTCCCGGCGTCGACTGGCGGCGCTCGCGGTACCCGCAGGTCGTCGGCCTCTTCTCCGACATGCTCAGGCTTCGCGCGCCCGCCCTGGCCACCCCGACGCTCGGTGACTACGCGCACCTGGTGCAGGAGCACGTCATGGACGCCGTACGGCACCAGGGTGTCGCCCCGCACGCGGCGCGGGCGGGCGGACACCTGATCCGGCCGGGTCGTCCCCCGCTGCCGGCGGTGCTCTCCTTCAACGAGGCGTCCTTCCCCCTCCTCACGCTGCCCGGCGTCGACTGCGAGCGGGTCGAGTTCGCCACCCGGGGCGGCAAGGCCGAGCTCTTGCTCTCCGTCAACACGCACGAGGGCGCGCACACCGGGCGGCTCGACCACCGCACCGACCTGTTCCACGCCGCCGAGGCCGACGCGATCGCCCGAGGGTTCGAGACGGTGCTCGCCGAGCTGCTCACCGGCGCCGGCTCCCCGCTCACGGTGGCCCTGGCCGACCCCGGGACCCGGGAACGGATCCGCACCGACTGGGCCGTCGGCCCGCCGGCCCACCGGGGGCCCGGCGTGGTCGAGGCGTTCCGTGCCCACGCCGACGACCGACCCGACGCACTCGCGCTCGTCGCCGACGGCCGCACCGTGAGCTACACCGAGCTGGACCGCTGGTCCGCTCACCTGGCCGCGCAGCTCGGCGCCCTGTCCCTGCCGCCCGGTTCGGTGGTCGCACTGTGCGTTCCGCGCTCGGCCGCGTTCGTCGCGGCCGTGCTGGCGATCCTGCGGTGCGGCCACGCGTTCCTGCCGGTGGACATGGAACAACCGGCCGGCCGGCGGTCCTTCGTGCTGACCGACGCCGGGGCCGCCGCCGCGGTCGTCACGGCGACCGCCGACGCCCCGGCCGGGCTGCCGGTGGTCGTCGCCGGGCGGGTACCGCCACCGGCCGGCCCGGAGGGGCCCGCCCCGAACGTCGCCGTCGATCCCGACGCGCCGGCCTACCTGATCACCACCTCGGGCACCACGGGCCTGCCGAAGACGGCGGTCGTCCCGCACCGCGCCATCCTCAACAACCTGCGGTTCAAGCAGCACGAGTTCGGCCTGGCGCACACCGACCGGTTCTACTTCAAGACCCCGCCGGTCTTCGACGCCTCCATCTGGGAGTACCTGACGCCGCTGGTCGTCGGCGCCGCCGTCGTCGTCGCTCCGCCACCCGCCCACCGTGACCCGGCCCTGATGCACACCGAGCTGCGTACCCACGACGTGAGCGTGGTGCAGTTCGTGCCGACCCTGCTCGGCGCGATGCTCGCCGAACGGGCCGACTGGGACTGTCCGCGCCTGCGCTGGATCTTCTGCGGCGGGGAGCGGCTGACCCATGAGACAGCCGCCGCGGCGGCCGCCGCCACCGGCGCGCGGGTCGTGAACCTCTACGGCCCGAGCGAGACCGCCATCGACGCGACCTTCCACATCCGCGACGACGGGCCGCCGGAGCCCGGCGCCGAGCTGCCCATCGGCCGGCCCCTGGCCGGGGTGCGGACCTACGTTCTCGGGCGGGGAGGACAGCTGCTGCCGCCCGGGTTCCCCGGCGAACTGCACGTCGGGGGCGTCGGGCTGGCGCTGGGCTACGTCAACCGCGACCAGCTGACCGCGAAGGCGTTCGTCCCCGACACCGTCACCGGCCAGGGCGGCGGCCGGCTCTACCGCACCGGCGACCTCGCCCGGTGGCGCGGCGACGGCACCATCGTCTACCTGGGCCGGGAGGACGACCAGGTCAAGCTCCGCGGACTGCGCGTCGAGCTGGAGGGCGTCCGGCGGATCCTGCTGCGGTTCCCCGGTGTCGTCGACGCCCTCGTCACGGTCCACCCCCGACGGCCCGACGCGCTCGTCGCGTACGTGGTCGGCCCCGACGGCCTCGACGCGGCGCGGCTGCGCGAGCACCTGGCCGACGAGTTGCCCGCCGAACTGGTGCCCGGCCACCTGGTGGCGATCGACCGGATCCCGACCGGGGCCACCGGCAAGGCGGACCCCCGTCGCCTGCCGGTGCCGGAGACCGGGCTCGCGGTCGCCGCCGACGCGCGGCCGCGCGGCACGGTGGAGCAGCTGCTCACCGGGCTCTGGGCGCGGGCGCTCGGTGCCGCCCCGGAGCGCCTCCCGCGCGACGTGCCCCTGTTCGCGCTGGGCGCCAGCTCGGTGACGCTCATCCAGGTGCACCGCGAGATCCGGCGGGAGCTCCGGGTCGAGATGCCGGTCACCGACCTGTTCAAGTTCCCGACCATCGCCGCGCTCGCCGCCGCGCTGACGCCGCGCCTCGACGGCGCCCGCCGCGACCGGCCACCAGGATGCGCAGAAACGGAGTGACGATGTCCGATGCCACCCACACTCCGCCGCAGCACCTCGTCGACGAGGTGCGTGCGGTGTGGGAGAAGGTGCTGGGCCACCCCGACTTCGGCGACCAGGACCCCTTCTTCGAGGTCACCGGGGGCAACTCGCTGACCGCCGTGCAGGTGATGGTGGAACTCACCGACCGCGTCGGCAGCCGGCTGCCGATGCGGCTGATCCTGCGCAACCGTACGGTCGTGGCGCTCGCCGCGGCGATCGACGCGGAGGTCGCCCGGTGACGCGCTCCACCGCGGAGGTCGTCGCGGACATCGTCGCCGACGTCCTCGGCATCGAGGAGATCGACCCCGCGGACAGCTTCTACGACCACGACGGCACGTCGTTGCAGGCGCTGCGGATCTGCGCCCGGATCGAGCGCGCGACCGGCGTCGCGCTGACCCCGGTCGACCTGCTGGACAACGACGTGCTGGGCGACTTCGTCGCCCTCGTGTCGGCGAGGTCTGCCGGTGACGGCGGCTGACGGTGCGGGGCCGAGCCTGGTCCACCAGGCGGTCGCCCGGACGGCCGAGCGGTTCCCGCGTGCCACCGCCCTCGTGCACCGTGGGTCGCGGGTCGAGTACGCCGACCTGCACCGGCGCGCGCTCGCCGTGGCCGCGCGCCTCGCCGGGCAGGGGATCGGTGCGGGTGCGGTCGTGCCGCTCTGCGCACCCCGCTGCCCGGAGCTGGTCGTCGCCCAGCTCGGCGTGCTGTGGTGCGGCGCGGCGTACACGATCGTCGACCCACGGTGGCCGGCGGAGCGCCGGCTCGCCATCGGCGACCTCGTCGCGGCGCCCCTGGTGCTCGCCGCGGATCCGGGCCAGGACTGGGGCGGTCGCCCGACGCTGCCACTGACGGCGGCCCGTCCGCCCCGCGCCGGTGCGGCCGGTGCGGCACACCCGTCCGCCGCCGCGCCCGCGACGGAGGTCGACGCCGGGGCGGCGGCGACGGTCGTCTTCACCTCCGGTACCACCGGCCGCCCCAAGGGGGTGGTGCTGCCACACCGCGCGGTGACGCGGATGTTCCGAGGCGCCCCGCCGCCGGGTTTCGGCCCCGGGCACGCGATGCCCCAGGGGGCGCCGCCGTGGTGGGACATGTACAGCTACGAGCTGCTCGGCCAGCTGATGACCGGCGGTACGTCGCTGCTCGTCGACGGCGACTACCTCACCCCCGGCACACTGCGCCGGATGGTCCGCCAGGACGGCGCGACCACGCTGCGTCTGACCACCTCGCTCTTCACGCTCTTCGTCGACGAGGACCTGGAGAGCTTCGCCGGGCTGGGGACGGTGCTGGTGGGCGGGGAACGCCTGCCCGCCCCGCACGCGGCCCGGTTCCTGCGCCGCTACCCGCGGACCGCGCTGCTCAACGCGTACGGCCCGACCGAGAGCTGCATGCACACCACCACCCACCGGGTCCGACCCGAGGACTGCGCCGACGGCGCGGACATCCCCATCGGCTCTCCCGTCCCGGCGACGACCGTACTGGTGCTCGACGGGCAGGGCCGGCTCTGCCCGCCGGGGCAGACCGGCGAGATCTGCGTCGCCGGCGACGGCCTGGCCACCTGCTACCTGGGCGAGCCGGAGCTGACCGCCCGCGCCTTCGCGCCGGTCGAGGTCGGCGGCGCGTCGGTGCGGGCGTACCGCACCGGCGACTACGGCCTCGTCGACCCGGACGGCCTGCTGCGCTTCCGGGGCCGGCGCGACCGGCAGACCAAGATCGCCGGTCATCGGGTCGAACCCGCCGAGGTCGAGGCGGCGGCACGACGCTCGCCCGGCGTGCGCGACTGCGCGGTGACCGTGGTCGACCAGGCCCTGGCGTTGTTCTACGTGCCCGGTGACGGTCCGGGCGGCCCCGCGGCGGTGCGCCACGACCTGCTGAGCCGGCTGCCCCGGCCGCTCGTGCCGACGATCGTGCGGGCGCTGGACCGGCTGCCGCTGACCCCCAACGGCAAGCTCGACCACGACGCGCTGGCGACCGCCGCCCGTACCCCGACGACCCGAACCCGGAGCACGCGTTGACCGCCTACCCCATGACCCACGAGCAGGAGGCGATCTGGCTCAACGACGCCTTCGCGGAGGGCAGGTCCCGCTACACGGTGCTCTGGACGCACCGCATCGACGGCCGGCTCGACCGCGGCGCGCTCGCGCTGGCGATCGACCGCCTGAGCGCCGCGCACCCGGGTCTGCGCACCCGCTTCGGGCTCGAGAAGGGGCAGCCGGCCCAGGTCGTCCGGGAGACGACGGTGGCGCTGGAGAGCGAGGACTGCCCGCCGGAGGGGATCGACGGGCGGCTGCGTGAGCTGGCCGAACTCGAACTGGACCTGGACGAGGGCCCGATGCGCGCCTTCCTGCTCCGGCTCGGGCCCGAGGAACACGTGCTCGCCATCCTCCTGCACCACATCGTCATGGACGGGTGGTCGATGCAGGTCATGGCCGACGACATCGCCCGCTGGTACGCCGACCCGACGGTTCCGGCCGAGCCCGCGCTGACCATGGGTGAGTACGCGCGGCGCCAGCGGGCCCGCGAGGTCGACGCCGCGGCCGTGGCGTACTGGCGTGAGCGGCTGAAGTCGCCGCCACAGTTCACCACCGTCCCGGTGGACCGGCGGCGCCCGGCGGAACTCGGACCGGCCGGTGGCCGCGTCGAGTTCACCCTCGACGCGGGCACCGCGCAGGCCGTACGGGCCGCCGCGCGCGCCGGGCGCACGACCGTGTTCACCGTGCTGACGGCCGCGTACGCCGCTCTGCTGCACCGCCACGGCGGGCAGCAGGACCTCATCGTCGGCACGCCGGTGGCCCGCCGCGGCGCGGCCGAACTGGACCGGGTCGTGGGCTGCCTGGCAGACCTGCTGCCGCTGCGGCTCACGGTGCGGCCGGAGATGTCGTTCGCCGAGTTGGTGGCGGCGGTGAAGCAGGAGAGCCTGGCGGCGCAGCGGCACCGCGACGTGCCGTTCGCGACGATCGTCCGGCAGACCGTCACCGCCGCCGAGCTGGATCGCTTCCCCCTGTTCCAGACCGTCATCGGCATCGACGACGGCGAGTCCACCCGGCTGCGGCTGCCGGGCCTGCGGGTCGAGCCGCTGGAGGTGCACACCGGCACGAGCAAGTTCGACCTGCTGCTGCGGCTGAGCGGATCCGACGGCCCGATCCTGGGCCTGCTCGACTACTCCACCGAGCTCTACCGGCCGGCTACGGCGCGGCGGCTGGTCGAGCGGTTCCGGACGCTGCTGGCGGACGCCCTCGCCCGGCCGAACCGCTCCGTCGGCGACCTCGACCTGCTTGCCCCGGACGAGTTCGACCTCGTCACGCGGGTGTTCGCACAGGCCCCGGCGCCGGCCACGCGGCCCGCGCTGGCGCACGAGGCGTTCGAGGCGCAGCGGCGACGCACCCCCGACGCGATCGCCGCCGTCTGGCGGGACCGGCAGGTCACCTACGCCGAGCTGGGGGAGGCCGCCGACCGGCTGGCCCGGGTGTTGCACCGGCAGCGTGACGGCGGCCCGGTGCGGCCGATCGGCATCCTCCTGGAGCGGTCGATCGACATGGTCGTCGCGGTGCTGGCGGTGCTCAGGTCGGGCGCCGGCTACGTGCCCCTGGACCCGACCTACCCGGGCGAGCGCCTGGCGTACATGCTGGGCGACAGCGACGTGGCGTGCCTGCTCGCCCAGCCGGGGCTGGCCGCCGCGGTGCCGATACCCGACGGCGTCACCGTCCTCGGACCGGACCGGTGGTACGAGCTGCCGGACGCGGCCGGAACCGGGCTGCCCGTGGCGACCGAGGCCGACCTCGCCTACCTGATCTACACCTCCGGCTCCACCGGCCTGCCCAAGGGCGTCGCGATGCCGCACGGCCCACTGGCCGGGCTGGTCGGCTGGCAGTGCGCCGACTCGGCCTGCGGACCGGGCGACCGGACCCTGCAGTACTCGGCGCTCAGCTTCGACGCGTCGTTCCTGGAGATCTTCAGCACCTGGGCGAGCGGTGGCACGCTGGTGCTCGTGGACGCCGAGGTGCGCGCCGACTACGACCTGCTGCTGGCCGAGATCAGGCGGCACACCGTGCGGCGGATGTTCCTGCCCTTCGCGGCGTTGCAGAGCATCGCCCAGTACGTGACCGCACTCGGGCTGGAGCCGCCGCCACTGCGGGAGTTCGTCTGCGCCGGCGAGCAGCTCCACATCACGCCGGCGATCCGGCGTTTCTTCGCCGGGCTCGACGACGCGACGCTGTTCAACCAGTACGGCCCGAGCGAGACCCACAGCGTGACCTCGCTGCGGATCGACGGCGATCCCGCCACCTGGCCGCCGCTGCCGGCGATCGGCCACCCGATCAACAGCGCCCGCGTCACCATCCTCGACGACCGGCTGCGGCCCCAGCCGATCGGTGTCGCCGGCGAGCTGTGCGTCTCCGGGCTGCCGCTGGCCGACGGCTACTGGCGCAAGCCCGAGCTGACCGGGGAGCGCTTCGTCGACAGCCCGCTGCCCGGCTTCGGGCGGCTCTACCGGACCGGCGACCTCGCCCGGTTCCGCCACGACGGGCGGATCGAGTTCCTGGGCCGGCGCGACGGCATGGTGAAGATCCGCGGCTACCGCGTCGAGCTGGGCGAGGTCGAGGCCGCGCTACGCCACGCGCCCGGCATCGTCGCGGCGGCCGTGGTCGCGGAGACCCTCGGGGTCGGCGACACCCGCCTCACCGCCTTCTACCGCACCGCCTCGGGCGAGCAGGTCCACGCCGACACGCTGCGCGGGGCGATCGCGCCCCGGGTGCCCGACTACATGCAGCCGTCGCGCTTCGTCCACCTCGCCGCGGAGTTCCCCCGTACGCCGAGCGGGAAGGTCGACCGGCTGGCGCTCGTGCGTGAACACGGCGCGCGACCGGCCTCCCCACCCCGCCGCTGAGCGTCCCCGGGCCCGTCGCGTCGTTCGCGCGCCCGGTGCGGGGGCGACGCGACGGGCGCGGTCACCGGACCGTCGCCGGCTTCCGCAGGCCGCCGCTGACACGCAGGAACGCGGTGCCCTGGCCGATCCCGACCAGCACGTTGATCACCACGAGCGTGGTCCAGAGCCCGATGATGCCCGTCGCGGAGGCGACCGGCAGGGCGATCGCGGCGAGCACGCCGTAGAGCACGGAGAAGACGACGAAGCTCGGCACGGTGCGCTTGAGGCCGGTGAGGCCGAAGCCGAGGACGGCCTGCAGGCCGTCGCCGAGGATGGCCAGGGCCACGACCGGCATCAGGCCGATCATCACCTCGCGCACGTCGGGGTCCACGGTGAACAGCGGGAGGATGGCGGGGCGCAGGACCACCAGCAGCAAGCAGAGCGTCCCGACCACGGTGGTGGTGACCAGCAGCCCGGCCCGTACGCCGCGGCGCACGCCCGGGATGTCGGCGGTCGCCGCCCGGCTGCTGACGAGCGGGATGCCCGCCTGGCCCACCGCGACGGCGGCGGTGAAGGTCAGGCCGACCAGCGCCGTGGCGATGCTGTGCGCGGCGGCGGCGGTCGTGCTGATCCGGGCGGCGGCGAACGCGAGCACGCCGAGGACGCCGAACTTGACCAGCACGGTGCCGGCCATGGGGATGCCGACCTTCGCCAACTCCAGCACCCGGCCGGGGTGCGGCCTGGACACCGCGAGCCCGGCCAGCGAGGTGCCCAGCTTGGACCGCAGGCCGAGCATGGTCAGCACGCAGGTGGCCAGGCTCGCGACCAGCATGGCCAGGCCCGAGCCCGGCAGCCCGAGCGCCGGCAGCGGCCCGGCCCCGTTGACCAGCAGCAGCGACAGGACGGCGGTGCAGGTGGCCCCGACCAGGCCGGCCCGCATCACGACCTTGCTGTGCCCCAGGCCGACGAGGCTCGAGGAGGCCATCGCGGCGATGGAGCCCAGCAGCACGGCCCCGGCCATCAGCAGCGGGAAGTAGCCCAACTCGGCGATCGTCTCGGCCGGCACGCCGCTGGACCTGGCCAGCAGGCCCGTCCCGGCCACGGCGGCCGCGCCGAGCACGCCGATCGTCAGGGCGAGCCAGGTGCCGTCCCGGACGACCCTGATCACGCCGGCGCGGTCGTCGCCCGCCGCCGACACGAACGGCATGACGCCGCGCACCGCCCCGGTGACGGCGGCGGTCGCCGGGAAGTAGACGGCGCCGGTCAACGCGAACGCCGCGAGGGCGGCCGTGCCGAACCGGCCCAGCGCGGCCGTGTTCACCAGGGCGCTGACCGACGCCGCGATCATCGAGAGATACAGCGGTGCGGCCACCGCGACGATCCTCCTCGCGTCGCCGCGCTGGTCTGCCGATTGCTGCTCGGTCACGAAGCCCTCCGAATTCCGCCCATTGTCGCTGCTCAATTGACTACGTCCGGCCGGCGAACCAAGCTGGAAATATGCTCGCACACCGTTTCGCCGCGCTCTTTCCAGGCCAGGGCTCGCAGATTCCCGCGATGGCCGCCCGGCTCGCCACGGCCGACGCCCGGTTGCCCACGCCGTACCTTGACACGGCCGACGAACTGCTGGGAATGCCACTGAGCCGACTTTGTCTGCGGGGTTCGGCCGAAGAGTTGCGCGACACGGCGGTGGCACAGCCGGCCATCCTGCTGACCAGCCTGATCGCGCTCGAACTGCTGCGCGAGCGCGGCCTGGAACCCGCCGTCGCGGTCGGGCACAGCCTCGGCGAGTTCGCCGCGCTGGTCGCCGCCGGGGTGCTGGAGTGGACCGACGCACTGCGGTTGGTGCACCGCCGCGGGCAGCTGATGGCCGAGGTGGGCCGGGCGGCGCCCGGCGGTATGGCCGCGGTGCTCGGCATCGAGGCCGCCCGCGTCGAGGAGATCTGCGCGCGGGTGGGACGCGACGGCGGTGGCACCGTCGAGGTGGCCAACTACAACGCCGAGCGCCAGACGGTCGTCTCCGGCACCGCGGCCGGGATCGCGGCGGCGAGCGCGGCCGCGCGGGAACTCGGCGCCGACGTCGTCGCGCTCAAGGTCTCGGCGCCGTTCCACTCCAGCCTCATGCGGGACGTCGAGCAGGAGTTCACCTCGGCCCTGGACGAGGTCGCGTTCGGCACCCCACGGATCCCCGTCGTCTCCACGGTCACCGCACGGCCACTGCTGGACGGGCCGGCCGCCGCCGTGGCGCTGCGGCGCCAGCTCTGCGCGCCCGTGCGCTGGCACGAGGTCGTACGCGCGCTGGCCGAGCAGGAGATCGCCGCGTTCGTCGAGGTCGGACCCGGCCGGGTGCTGGCCAACCTCGGCGGCGCGATCGCGCCCGGCGTCCCCGCCCTGCCGGCGGGCACCACCGAGCAGCTCGACGCGGCGGCGGCCCGCCTGCGCGCCCGGCAGTAGCCGACCGGTCACAAGCCGGCGCAGCGGGCCTTGAGCGCGGCCAGCCCGTGCAGGCCGCGCAGCACGTCGTCCGTGCCGACCCCGAAGTCGACCAGGCAGGCGAGCTCGTCCACACCCAGGTCGGCGGCTCGCTCGACCAGCGGCACGCAGCTGTCGACCGAGCCGATCAGGCAGCGCTCGCCGACGAACTGCTGGAAGGAGTGCTCCAGCAGCTCGTCGAGTTCGGCCGGGGACAGCTCGTCGACAGCGGGCGAACCCGGCCGGTTGACCGCGAACAGATCCATCGAGGTACGCATGTACGCCGTCATGGGCGCGCGGGACACGGCGACCGCCTCCTCCACCGACGGCGCCACGAAGGTGTGCACCATGAGCGCCACCCGCTCAGCGCCGGCGTCGTGGCCGTGCCGCTCCATGGCGTCGCCGTACTCGGCGAGGTTGGCCTCCAGCCGGTCGAACGACTGGCCCAGCAGGTGGGTCAGCACGCCGACGCCCAACTCGCCGGCGAGCGAGAAGGTCGACGGCGATCCCGCGGCGGTCATCCACAACGGCGGTGCCGGCTGCACCGGCCTCGGGTAGCTGCGGACCTCGACGACCTGCCCGGCCGGGTCCGTACGCGGGACCGACCCGCCCGCCCATAACCGGGTGAACTCGGCGATCGCGGCGCGCATGTTGCTCCGGCGGTCGGCGAAGCGCTGCGGCGCGAGCACGAAGTCGCGCGGGTTCCAGCCGGACGCGAAGGCGAGCCCGGCCCGGCCCCCCGAGAGCTGGTCCACCATCGACCACTCCTCGGCCACCCGCAGGGGATCGTGCAGCGGCAGGACCACGCTGCCCGCGCGGACCCGCACGGACCGGGTGGCGGCGGCGACCGCGGCGGCCGTGACCGCCGGGTTGGCGAACGGCGCGCCGAACTCGTGGAAGTGCCGCTCCGGCGTCCAGACCGCCTCGAATCCGTGGGCGTCGGCGAAGCGGGCCGCCTCGATCAGCAGACGGTACTGTTCGGCGGCGTCGTCGCCGCTGGCGAAGAAGAAGACGCTGAACTTCATGCGGGGCTCCCTTGCGGCAGGGGGGCGTCGGGGTCGAACACGATCGCGTAGAGCGCCTCGCGGTAGGCGTCGAGCACCGCGGGCCCGCCGGTCCGCCGGGCGACGACCTGGAACGACTCGGTCGAGTCGTACACCGCGAAGTGCAGGCGCAGCTCGGGGTCGAGCGGGTCGGGACCGACCGGAACCAGGGTCGCCGTGCCGAGTCGGGCAGGGCCGCGCCCGGCGCGGGCGTAGTTGAACACCACCGGCGGCCCGAGGTGGCCGCCGGGCGCCGTGGCGCGGGCCGCGTCCGCCAACGGCAGCGTCCGCAGCTCGAACAGCTCGTCGACGAGGATGCGGACGTCGGCCAGCAGCTCGCCCGCGGAGAGCCGCGGCCGCACCGCGATCCGCAACGGGACGACGGTGGCGAAGCCGCCGACGGTGGCGTCGAGTTCGGGCCCGGTCCGGCCGTCCATGGGTACGGCGAGCACGGCCTCCCCGCCACCGCCCAGGCGGGCCTGCGCGGCGGCGAACGCGGCCAGGTGGACGGTGAACGGCGTGACCCGCAGCTCGCCACAGACCCGGCGGATCGCCGACTGGAGCGCCGCGCGGGGCGCCCAGACGCAGCGCGCGACCGGCACCGCCGCGGCTGCCGCTGCCGAGGGAACGTCGTTCGGCGGCGCGTCCCAGCCGCCCCGGGCCAGCACCTCGCGAGCCCGCGCGACCGGCGCGTGCGGCCCGACGCGCCAGCTCAGGTGACGCAGGAAACCGTCGTCCTCGCCGCCGAGCGCCGCCGGGGCGTCGTACGCCGTGACCAGCTCGTCCAGGAGGACGGCCAGACCGCGCCCGTCCAGCACGGCCTTGTGCAGGGTGAGCCCGAGCAGGCTGCGCCCCCGGCCGGCCCGCACCAGCACCAGTCGGACCGGGGGACTGGTGCTCAGGTCCAGCGGCTCGGCCTGGAGCAGGTCGTGGAGTGCGTCGGGGTCGTCGGGGCCGTCCATCCGGCGCAGTTCGGCCGCCTCGGTGGCGAGCACGAGCCGCCGGTCCACCCAGCGCAGCCGCAGCGCCGCCTGCCGCCGCAGCACGGCGTCCAGGGCCCGCCGCAGGCGTACCGGGTCCACCGGGCCGTCGGCCTGGTAGACGAAGGTCTTCTGGTGCGCCGGGTGCGGCGTCGATCCCAGCCACGCCAGCGCGGGCGGGGGCGCCTGCGGCAGCACGGCGGCGGGCAGTTCGACGCCGGTCGACGGGGTCCGCTCGCCACCGCCGCGGGCCTCCACCAGCTCCGCGACGGCGGCAGGGGTGCTGGCGCGGAGGAACTCCGGCACGCTCAGGGCGATGCCGAACTCCGTACGCAGCCGGTGGATCAGCGTGGTCGCCAGCAGGGAATGGCCGCCGGCCTCGAAGAAGTCGTCGTCCCCGCCGAGCCCCGGCCGATCCAGGATCTCCCGGAACAGCGCGAGGACGCGCTGCGGGAAGCCGCTGTCGGCGGGGCTGGTGGGCAGGCCGGCCCGTGCCACCGGTGGGGGCAGCCGGGCGGTGTCGACCTTGCCGTTGGCGTTGACCGGGAGCGCGGGCAGGGGCGTGAACGACGCCGGGACCATGTACGACGGCAGGTCCTCGCGCAGCCGCTCGCGCAGCCGGGCGACGGTCGGCTCGGGCGGCCCGTCGAGGACCAGGTACGCGTGCAGCGTACGGTCGCCCTCGTCGCCGCGCACGACGACCGCGACGTCCGTCACCTCCGGTGAGCGCCGCAGCGCGGTCTCCACCTCGTCCAGCTCCACCCGGAAGCCGCGGATCTTGACCTGCTGGTCGGCCCGGCCCAGGAACAGCAGCTCTCCCGAGGGGAGCAGCCGGGCCCGGTCGCCGCTGCGGTAGCTGCGCGCCCCGCCCGGCCCCTCGCCCCCGAAGCGGCCCGCGGCCGGGCCGGCGTCGCCCAGGTAGCCGGTGGCCACGCACGCGCCGGCGATGACCAGCTCGCCGACGCTGCCGCGGGGCACGTCCACTCCGTCCTCGTCGACGATGCGCAGCGCGACGTTGTCGATCGGGCGGCCGATCGGCGCGTACCGGGGCCAGTCCGCCGGCGCCCCGCCGAACCGGTAGGACGTGACCACGTGGGTCTCGGCCGGACCGTAGTTGTTGATCAACGCGCAGCCGGGCAGCCCCGTGAAGAACGCGACCAGGGACTCGCCGACACGCAACTGCTCACCGGTCGAGGCGATCTCGCCCAGCGATGCCAGCATGGCGCGGTCGGCCGCGGGACGGGCCGCCAGCGCGTGCAGCAGCGACACCGGCAGGATCGCCTTGCCCACCTGGTGTTCGGCGATGAAGCGCAGCAGCAGGTCGTGGTCGTGCTTGACCTCGTCGGTCGCGATGTGCAGGGAGCCCCCGGCGCAGAGGGCGGCGAAGGTCTCGTGGAAGGCCGCGTCGAAACCGAAGGAGGCCAGTTGCAGGAACCGCACGGGTCGGGTCAGGCCCCCGGTCTCCCAGTGGATCAGGTTGGCCAGCGCCGCGTGCGGGAAGCGGATCCCCTTCGGCCGTCCGGTGGTGCCGCTGGTGTAGGTCAGATAGGCCCCGGCGTCGCCGGGGGCGTCGTCCCCGGGCAGGCGTCCGGGCCGGCGCCCGGCCACCGCCGGCTCCGACAGGTCGTACCGGTCCAGGCCCGCGGTGACGTCGAGGGTCTCCGCGGAGTCGACGCACACGACACGCGCCCCGCAGTCCGCCAGAATCGCCGCGGTCCGCCGGGGCGGGTGGTTAAGGTCGACCGGCGCCGGGGTCGCGCCCGCGCGCAGCACGCCGAGCAGGGCGCAGACCGCCGGCAGCTCGCGGCGCATCGCGATCGCGACCACGTCGCCCCGGACGACCCCGCGCCGGTGCAGCTCCTGCGCGATGCCGCCGGAGACCTCGGCCAGGTCGCGATACGTCGACGACCTCACCCCGTCGGTCACCGCCAGCTTGTCGGGGTGTCGCGCCGCGGCGTCGAGGAACCACGCGTGGACGGGCCCCGCCGGCACCGTGGCGCGCGGCCCGGTGAGGGCCGCGGCCGAGCGGGCACGCGCCGACGGCGGCTCGACCGGCAGGTCGCGCAACCGGGCGTCGGGCCTGGCCAGCGCCTCGCGGATGACGGTGCGCAGCATCTGCACCCAGCCGGCGACGGTCTGCTCCGCGAAGACGTCGGCGTGCAGCAGCCGGGCGCCGACGCCGCCGTCGGTCAGCCACCAGTCCAGCTGGAGGTCCATCGGGCTGCCGCCGGTGTCGAACGGCACCGCCTCCACGGTGAGCCCGGCCGGACCGTCGGGCCGCGACGACGCGGTGTCGAGCATGTTGAACAGCACCTGGCACAACGGGGTCTCGGACGTCTGCCGGGCACCCCGCATCGACCTGACCAGCACCTCGAACGGGATGTCCTGGTTGTCCAGACCGTCGCGCTGGGCGCGGGCCGTGCGGCGGACCAACGAGCGGAAGTCGTCGTCCGGCCGCACCCGCAGCCGCAGCGGCAGGGTGTTGACGAAGTTGCCGATGAGGTGCTCGGTCTCCGGTCGGTGCCGGCCGGAGACGGGCACCCCCACCACGACCTCGCGCGCCCCGGCCACCCGGCTGAGGAACAGCCCGAACGCCGCCAGCATGACCGCGAACGGGGTGGCACCCTCCTGCCCGGCGAGGCGGCGCAGTCCGTCGTCGACGCCGGCGAGCCTGAACCCGCGCCGGCCGCCCCGGAACGACGGCGTCGCGCCGCGCGGGCGGTCGGCGGGCAGCTCCAGCGCCTCGGGCGCGCCGCGCAGCTCCCCGGTCCAGTAGGCGAGCTGGCGCGCCGCCTCGGCGGAGTCGAGCCAGCGGTTCTCGGCGCGTACGTGGGCGAGGAACACCCCGTCGATCGGCACCAGGTCGGCCGGCGCGCCACCGGTGCGCTGCTCGTAGTACGCGTACAGGTCGCGCAGGAAGATGCCGGTGGAGCGGGCGTCGGCGAACATGTGGTGCACCGCCACGGCCAGTACGTGCCGCCGGCTGTCCGTGCGCAGGAGCCGGGCGGTCATGGGCGGCCCGTCCAGGGCGATGGGCGCGTCGAGCAGCGCCGTGATCGCGTCCTGCAGTTCCTGCTCGCTGCCGCAGTCGACCACCGGCATCGGCACCGGACCGGCGGGCACCACCTGCTGCACGGGTCCGTCCGAGGTCTCCGTGACGGCCAGGCGCAGGCTCTCGTGTCGGCGGACCACGTCGCCGACGGCGGCACGCAGCGCCTCGACGTCGAGCGGACCGCGCAGGTCGGCCAGGATCGGCACGTGGTAGGCCTCGGCGGCACCGGGCAGCTGGGACAGGAAGTGGAACCGCCGCTGCAACGCGGTCAGCGGCACCGGTCCCCGCACCGGGCCGGTACCAACGTCCGCCTCCGCCGCGACAGGCACGGAGGCGGCGGTCCGGATGAGCGCCGCCAGGGTACGGGGGGTGGGGGCGGCCATGAACGAGCCGAGGCGGACGTCCACGCCCGCGAGCGATCGGGCGCGCGCGACCACCCGCAGCGCGGCCAGCGAGTCACCGCCGACGGCGAACAGGGAATCGTCGGCACTGGTGGCCGCCCGGCCGAGCACGTCCGCGAAGACCGCCAGGGCGGTGTCGAGCGGGTCCGCGGCCACGGTCGCGGGGGCCGTGTCGCCGGCTACGGGCGTCGTTGGCGCGGTCGCCGGTGCGGGGGTCACCTCGTCGCCGCCGGGCGCGGAGAGCCAGTGCCGCTCGCGGCGGAACGGATGTCCGGGCACGGTGACGACCGCGCCGGGCTCGGCCGGTCCCGGTTCGTCGAGGACGCCGGTCACCCAGGCGAGGGCCATGGCGGCCCGCAGGGAGTCGAGGTCCGGCTCGGCCGCGCCCACGGAGACCGCGTACGGGAAGAGCGCCTCCGGCAGCGGGCCGGCGCCGGGGCCGGGCACGAGGTCGACCACCGCGTCCACCCGTGGTGGAAGGGTGCGACGCCCCGGCGCGGGCGGGGCACCGGCCAGCAGGGCGACGAGGTCCGGGGTCTGCCCCGCGGCGTGGAACTGGTTGCCGTCGGCGTCGTAGCAGGCGACGGCGGCGGGACGGACGGTCAGACCCGTCGCGGCGGCGGCGGGGGTGGCCCCACGGGCCAGCCGGCTGACGGCCTCGACGCCGTCCGGGTACGTCAGGACTCCGGCCAGCACCGCCGCGACCGCCGCGGTGTCCCTGTCGGAGACGACGGCGCTGACCGCGAGGTGGTGACGCTGCCAGACGTGTACGAACGCCAACGCGACCGCGGCGGGCGTGCCGAGCGCCACCAGGTCGCGTACCGGTCCCGCCACGGAGAGCCGCTCGATCAGCGCGGCCGAGGTCGTTCCGTCGGTGCGGGCGGAGCGCACCCGCACGGCCGCTCCGCGTCCGTCCGTCGCCGCGCGCAGGGACTCCAGCTCGCCCCCCGGGTGCCGGACGAGCACGCGGCGCAGGCGGTGCCGCAGGTGACCGCGGCGCAGGGTGTGCGCGGTGTCGCGAGCTGCCTCGGCGTCGGCCCCGGCGAGCACGGCCCGCAGCCGCGCCTCGACCGCGTCCAGATCCTCGACCCGGCGCGCGGTGAAGGGGACCACGATCGGCGCGGCGGTGGCCGGCGGCGCCGGGGCCGGGGCCGGGGCCGGTGGTGACTCCACCAGCAGGTGGACGTTGGTGCCACCGACCCCGAACGAGCTCACCGCCGCGATGCGGCGCGCGGCGGGCCACGGGGTGCCGACCGCGCAGACACGGAACGGGCTGCCGGCGAAGTCGATGTGCGGGTTGGTCCGCTCGGCGTACAGCGAGGCCGGGATGAAGCCGTGCCGGACGGCCAGGACCGCCTTCGCCAGACCGGCCGGGCCCGACGCGGAGTCGAGGTGGCCGATGTTCGACTTCACCGAGCCGACCAGGCAGGTTCCGGTGCTGGCGGTGCTGCCCCGGAACGCCTCCGTCAGGCCGGCGATCTCGATCGGGTCACCCAGGGCCGTGCCGGTGCCGTGCGCCTCGACGTAACCGATCTCGCCCGCGTCGATGCCGGCGAGCCGGTGCACCCGGCGGATCAGGGCCGCCTGTCCGGCGGCGCTGGGCGCGGTGTAACCGGTCTTGGCGCCCCCGTCGTTGTTGATCCCACTGCCGCGGATGACGGCCAGCACCCGGTCGCCCTCCGTCAGGGCGTCCTCCAGCCGCCGGAGCACGAACAGCACGACGCCGCTGGCGAAGACGGTCCCGTTCGCGTCGGCCGAGAACGGCCGACACAGCCCGTCGGGCGAGGCGATGCCCCCCTCGACGTACGAGTAGCCGGAATCGGTCGGCTTGATGCTCACCCCGCCCGCTATCGCGGCGTCGGCCTCGTAGTCGACCAGTGCCCGGCACGCCTGGTGGATCGCGGCCAGGCCCGACGAGCAGGCGCAGTCGACCGCGACACTCGGCCCGGTCAGGCCCAGCCGGTAGGACACCTGGGTCGCGGCGAATCCCCGGTCGTTGCCCATCAGAACGCGGTGCCACCCGAGGCGCCGCACGGACGACCCCTCCGGCAGCACGTGGTGCAGCAGGTAGTCGGAGTGGTTCATGCCGACGAAGACGCCGATGTCGCCCCGGACGCGAGCCGGGTCGATCGCGGCGTCCTCGAGGGCGCGTACCGACGTCTCCAGCAGGAGACGCTGCTGCGGGTCGGTGGCCGCGCACTCGGCCGGTGTCAGCCCGAAGTACTCGCCGTCGAACAGCGCCGGGTCGGCGAACCGCTTGCGACGCGCCACGTGGTCGGGACCGGCGCCCGCGGCCTGGTCGGCGGGGACCTCCTCGACCGGGTCGACACCGTCGCACAGCAGGCGCCAGAACTCCTCGACCGAGTCGGCGCCGGGCACCCGACAGGCCATCCCGACCACGGCGACCGCCGACAGGTCCTCGTCGTCGGCGCCGGGGTCAGCCTGGTCGGCGGTCACAGTTCGACCGTCTCGGCGTCGTCCTGCGCGCGGTCGGAGCGCATCCGGCTGTAAAGCGCCGACAGCCGCACCTGGGCGGCGACCCGTTCGGTCATCTCGGCCAGGGTCTCGGACTCCAGCAGGTCGGTGAGGGTGCACCGGACACGGAGCCGGTCCAGGATCCGGGCGAGCATGCGGGCGGCGAGGATCGAGTGGCCGCCGAGATCGAAGAACCGGTCGTCGGGGGAGACCTCGTCGACGCCGAGCAGCTCACACCAGATCTCCGCCATCTCGGCGGCGACGTCCACGTCGGCCGGTTCCGCCCGCGCCGCGTCGATCCTCGCGGCCGTCGGCTCCGCCGCGGGGGCGCCCGCGTCGAGGAGCCAGTGCCGGTGCGGCTCGAACGCGATCGGAAGGCGGGCCCGCGGCCCGTCGGGCAGCGGGCGCAGCGCGGCCCAGTCGACGTCGGCGCCGGCCTCCCAGCAGGAGGCGAGCAGCCGCAGCAGGGACCCCCAGTCGGCGAGCGCGTCGGCCAGCGGCAGCGCGGCCGGATCGTCGGGGCGTTCGAGCAGCCCCATGAAGCCGCAGCGGGACTCCTCGGCCAGGTCGTCGGGCGACGGCGGGGCCCCCGCCATGAGCACGATCCCGCTGTGGCGCAGCACGACGTCACAGCTCAGCGGCGCCGGGTCGGCCACGGTGAGAGCCGCCGCGACGGACTCGGCGATGTCGTCGCAGCGGGTGAGGTCGCCGCCGTCGGCGACCAGGCGCATGCCCTCGACGTGCAGGCGGGCGCACTCCGCCGCCACCGACGGCGACACCGAGCCGGCCGCGGCGAGGGCGAGGAAGGCTCCGACCCCGGCCCCGGTCAGGCTGTCCGCCCGCACGCCGAGGCGGGCCAGCGTCTCGATCAACCGCAGCGGGGCGGGTGCGGCCGACGGGGCGGCCCCGAGGCGACCCAGCACCGCGTCGGCCGGATCGAGCGTGTCGGGCAGGGCGAGCACGATGCTCTTGGGCGGCGTCGGGACGGGCCGGGCCGGGCCGAAGGCGGCCGCGACCTCACCGTTGGTGGCCACCACGGCGGCCTGCCGGAACTGCCGGAACGCCTTGCGGCGGGCGAGGGTGGCCGCCAGCGCGGCAGGGGCCGAGTCGGAGGCGGCGACGGCTGTGCGGAGGGCGGTGAAGGCGGCCTGGGTGTGCGCCGAGACCGGCAGCACCCAGGCGGCGTCCTCGTCGACGGGAGCCCGGTCGCCGGCCTCGGGCGCCTGCTCGATGACGACATGGGCGTTGGTGCCACCGACGCCGAGCGAGGTGACCGCCGCCCGGCGCGGGCCGGGCACCGCGGGCCACGGACGGGCGGAGTCACTGACGTACAGCCCGGTGTCGTCGAGCCGGATGGCGGGGTTGAGGGTGCGGTGGCCGGGAGTCGGCGGGATGACCCCGTCCCGCACCGCGAGGACGGCCCGGATGAGCCCGGCGGCGCCGGCCGCCTCGTCGAGGTGCCCGATGGCCGACTTCACGCCAGCGACGGCGCAGGGACCCGTCGCGCCGAGGCGGGCCCTTGCCTCGACCAGCGCGGCCATCTCGACCGGGTCGCCCAGCGGGGTGCCGGTGCCGTGGGCCTCCACGTAGGAGATCGACCCGGCGTCGACCGCCGCCTCGGCCAGCGCGGCGACGATGACCTCGCGCTGCCCCCGCACGCTGGGCGCGGCGAAGCTGAGCCGGTCGGCGCCGTCGTTGTTGAGCGCCGAGCCCCGGATCACGGCGTGGACCCTGTCGCCGTCGCGTCGGGCGTCGGCGAGGCGTTTGAGCACCACCACGCCGGCCCCGCTGCCGGGCACCGTGCCGTCCGCGGCGGCGTCGAAGGGGCGGCACCGGCCGGAGGAGGACATGACGCCCCCGTCGCGGCGGAGGTAGCCGTGGCTGTCCGGCAAGGCGATGGAGACGGCGCCGGCGAGGGCCAGTTCGCAGTCGCCGGCCGCAAGGGCGCGCCGGGCCACGTGCACCGCGGCCAGCGAGGTCGAGCACATGGAACTGACGTAGACGCTGGGGCCGTGCAGGTCGAGGTGGTAGGAGACGAGCAGGGGCAGCGCGGCGGGCACGTCCCAGGGCAGCCGGGGCTCGCCGGCGTCGGCGGGGCGACGCGCGGCGTAGCGGTTCTCGCCGGCCCCGGCGAAGACACCGACGGACCGCGTGACGGCGCCGCACCAGCCGGCGTCGTCCAGTGCGCGTACCGCCTCCTGGAGGAACACCCGGTGCTGCGGGTCCATCGACGCCGCGTCGGCGGGGGCGATGCCGAAGTACGCGGCGTCGAACCGATCGATCCCGTCCAGCAGGCCCGCCGTCGGCACGTACTCGGGTTGGCTGCGCAGCGAGTCGGCGACGCCGCGCTCGGCCTGGCCCGCGGCGTCGAGGGTGCTGGTCGCGATCTCGTCGGCGAAGGCGATCCGGGCGAACCCCTCGACGTCGTCGGCGGCGGGGAACCGGCAGGCCATGCCGATGATCGCCACGTCGGTTCGGTGCGGGCTCCCGGTTCCAGCCATGTCGGTCGGTACCTCTCCAGGTGGTTCCGCATCGTCCGGCTCAGCCGCCGTCCGCGGATGGGTGGACAGGGTCGGAGGTCGAGTCACTTCGGCGGGCCGGGCGGCAGCCCGCGGTCGCCGGCGCGACGCGGGCGGCCACGGCGCGGGTGCGGGGGTGGGCGCGCCGACGGACCTCCCGCCGGTCGGTCGGCGCCGTCACCGCGCGTTCGCGGCCGCGTGCACCTGATCGATCCCGGCTCCGGACACGGCGCACCCGGCGACACCTCCCCGTGGCGCGTCGACCAGTTCTCACAACGCCGGGCTGCGAATTCCCGGGGGAATCTAGCCGACGAATGTCGGGACGCGGAACGCCATGTGATATTTGACACAGCATATGTGTCAATGTGTATCCGTTTCCCCGACTGTCGGGTGACACCGATTTGCGTCGACGCCGGTCAAAGTAATGTCCTTCATTGCCGGACTGGCCGGCGCGAATTCGAATCCGGGCGGCCGGCCTGCGGCCCGCGGCCCGACGAGGAATCGAACCGGACCGCGATTGGCACCCAGGCGCGCCCGGCAGCCGGCGCGGAGCCGGCCTCGGCGGCGGCGGGTCGGCGCGCCGCGCCCACCGACCCGGCCGGTGCGCCGGCCGACCGGATGGCCGTCATCGATAGGATTCCCCACGGTGCCGTCCATCGGGGGTGAGCATGAGTGACCGGGCCGTCGGCGGCTTCCAGCCCGTGACGCCTCCCGCCGGCCCCGGTCGGCCCGGGCCGACCGCCGCGGGCGGCGTCGACGCCCTCTGGGTCGGCGGGCTCGTGCTGGCGGCCGTGGGTGGTGCGCTCGCGCTGGCCGGTCTCACGCTGCCGTGGGCAGCCGTCACGCCGGCCTCGCGGGGCGGCTCGGGATACGTCACCCAGCTCTCCGACCTCCATCCCTTCGCGGCGCCGATGGCGGCTCTCGTGCTGATCGTCGTCGGAGTCGGCGTCGCGCTCAGTTTCGCGTCGGTCGGCCGGCTGTCGTCGTACCTCTGGTTTCCCTACTCGCTGGTCGCGGCCACCGGGGCGGTGGCCGCTCTCTTCCTGACCGTCCACCTCGTCAAGGGAGCGACCCTGCTGGTGCGGGAGCCGGTCACCCACCTGCCGGAGCGGGTGACCGTGGGCGACGTGCTCCCGTCGACGGGCTGCCTGCTCTACGCCGTGGGCCTGAGCCTGGTGGCGTGCGGGCTGGGCGGTTCCAGCCGGTCGCGGCGGGAACTCGAACTTCTCGACGTCCCGGCCGGCGTCGGCACGCTGCTGCGGAGGGCGCGAGGAATCGCCTTCCCGGCCAGCGTCGTGCTCGCGGTCGTCGGGGCGGTCACCTCCGCGGTGTCGCCCTGGTACCGGTCCGTGCCGGGGCTCGACGGCTCGACCGAGCTCGACCCGCTCGGGCCCGACCGCGGCGACGTCCAGTTGTGGATCACCGCCTACCGCGCCGGCCTGGTCGCCTGCCTGGTGCTCACCGTGCTCGCACTGCTCGCGCCCGGCGCGGCACGATGGCTGCGGCGTACGGGGCAGACCGTGGCGGCCGCCGTCACCGTGGGCCTGATGTTGGGATACCTGCTTCTGTGGCGGCCGCTGCACCTGACGGCCCAGGCCGGGCACGAGTACGGCGTCCTGGCGCCGGGTGTCGGCCACGGGCTCGGCATCCTGACGATGGTCGCCGTGGCGCTCAGCCTCGCCCTGATGCCCACCCACCCGTTCCGGGCCGAGCGGCCGGTCGCGGCTGGTCCGGCGCCCGCCGCGAGCGCGGTGCCCGGAGCCGGCATGCCGAACGACGCCCTCGTGGCCGCCCTGCTGGCGGCGGCCGCGGCCCTCAGCGCCACCGCGGACCCGCCGACGGTGGCCGCGGAGCAGCCCGCCGAACCGGACCTGCCGGCGGCGGAGCCGCCCACCCTCGAACGGGGGCCGCGATGACCAGAACGCGATCCGGTGGCCGTCGCAACCGGCGCCCCGGCCGGCCGGCCCCGCAACCGGCGACGCAGCCGAGCGGCGAGGAGGAGAAGGCGACGGGCTGGGCGCAGCTGTCCCGGGGCACCAAGGCCCTGGCCGCGCTGGTGGCCACGACCGCCATCGCCACCGTCGTCCCCGGTGTGATCCCGTACGTCTCCGATCGCGCGCTGGACGTGTTCGGCGCGCCACTGGTGCACGTCGACACGGAGTTCGGGCCCCCGGAAGGCGCTGTCTACCTGGCTGCGGCCGAGGCGGTCGCCGCGGAGCCCACGGAGCCGCTGCGGGACTCCCGGTTCGTGCCGGCCGGTCACTCCCGGACGAAACTCACCCTGGAGGGCCGGCGCAGCGCCGGCATCGCGCTGCTCGACATGACGGTGGAGGTCGTGGCGCGCGATCCCGTGCGGGCCGGCACCCTGTACGCCATACCTCCACAGGGGGACGCGGAGAACGGCGCGATGGAGCTGAACCTCGACGCGGCGATCCCGGTGACGACCACGGTCGGGAGCGGCACGCCGTACTTCGCGGCCAAGCGCGTCACGCTGGCCCGGGGCGAGGTCTGGGCGGGCACCGTGCTGTCGCGCACCACCCGCTGCGAGTGCGCCTGGCGCCTGCGCCTGAAGCTGCGGTACCGGGGGAACCAGCACGAGATGGTCGTCCCGCCGGTCGACCGCGCGCCGTTCCGGATGACCGGGTTCGCCGGCGAGCTCGGCGACTACGCGGTGCAGTACGTCTGGAACCCTGACGGCATCGCCCGCCTCGACTGTGCCCGCGACCGGAAGGCGTGTGCCGCCACGGACCTTCCCCCCGTCGGGCGGCGGTAGGGCCCTCGGCAGTAACAATCATCGATATTGACGGTCGACGGCGGGCGGGGACAGAATCACGGCACCCACCATGATCCCGCTGGGAGATGCCATGACCCGTCCCCGCCTGCCGTTGCTCCGGGCAGCCAGCCGGCTGGCCGCGTTCGCCGCAGCCACCGCCGGTGTGCTGTTCGCCTTCGCCGTACCGGCCAACGCCGCCGTCCCCACCGGCCGCTACGTGGCGCTGGGCGACTCGTACACCTCCGGCCCGCTGATCCCCACCCAGGTCGACCTGAACTGCCTGCGGTCCAACCGCAACTACCCGTCGCTGATCGCCGCCTCCGTAGGCTCGTCGTCGTTCGCCGACGTGAGCTGCTCCGGCGCCACCACCGACGACATCCTCAACGGCGGCAGCGGCCAGCTGGGCATCTCGCTGCCGCCGCAGCTCAGCGCGGTCAACGCCGGCACCAGCCTGGTCACCGTGCAGATCGGCGGCAACGACATCGGCTTCTCCGGCATCATCACCGACTGCGCGCAGGCGAGCCTGAGCAGTCCGCTCGGCTCGCCCTGCAAGAACCGGTACACCGCCGGAGGCGTCGACCAGCTGCGGGCCAGGATCGCCGCCACCGTACCGAAGGTGACCGCCGTGTTGCAGGCGGTCCGTCGGGCCGCCCCCGACGCCCGGGTCGTGGTGCTCGGCTACCCGGCGATCCTGCCGGACAGCGGTTACGGCTGCTGGCCGGTGGTCCCGATCGCCTACCAGGACGTGCCGTACCTGCGCGGCGTCCAGAAGGCCCTGAACACCATGCTCGCCAACGCCGCGGCCGCGAACAACGCCAGCTACGCCGACGTCTACACCCCGTCGGTCGGCCGCGACACCTGCAAGAGCAGCGGCACCCGGTGGGTCGAAGGGCTGATCCCGCAGAATGCCGCCGCTCCGTTCCACCCCAACGCCAGGGGTGAGCAGGGCATGGCCGACGCGCTGCTGGCCGCGCTGAACAACTGACGGCGGCCCCCGCCGGCGCGGGTCCGGGCGGCACCCCTCGTGGGCCGCCACCCGGGTCCCGCGCCGGATGAGCCCGACGACGAGGAGCGCGGCGGCCGACCGACGTGCGGCCGGGTCGGCCTGAGACAACGGGGTTCGTAGCCGCGTTCTCCGGCTCACCACGCCCGTCCGCCACGGCCATCGCGGCGACCGCGCCCGGGCCCTGCCCGCCCGGACCCGACAGCGGCCGGTCCGGCACCCGTGCGGAGCCCGGCACGCTGCGGCCGGTCGTCGAAGGATCGCCACCCGCGACGGACGACACAAGAAAAGGCAAGGAGATGCACTCCCTGCCACCTCTAACGTATAGCGCACCGGGGGGCTTGCGGCAAGACCCCGTTCCTGCCGCAGAATCGGCGGCCGGACACGGCACCGACGAGGAACGGGGGCCACGACGTGGGTGTGTCGTCGATGCACGGAGGACGCGGAGGCCTGCGACCGCTGACGGGGGCGTGCCCCGCGAGAGGTTCGGCGCCGCTCGCCGCGCCGGTGATCCGATCGGCCGGTGCGGTGCGGGGGAGCACGGCCGCCGCGGAGGTTTCGCGGTGACCGAGCCGTACGTGTTGGATCTTCGAGAGGTCGACGAGACGCAGGTCGCGGTCGTCGGCGGCAAGGCCGCGCACCTGGGCGGGCTGTCGCGGATCGAGGGCATCCGGGTGCCGGCCGGGTTCTGCGTGACGACTGCCGCCTTCCGGCGCGTCATGGCGCAGGCGCCGTCGATCGACGAGCGCCTCGGAGAGCTGTCGCGCCTGAGCCTGGACGACCGGGAGGCGATCCGTACGCTCAGCGCGGAGATCCGCCGGACCGTCGAAGGGATCGCCGTGCCGGGCGACGTGGCGGCGGCGATCACCGGCGCGCTAGCCCGGTTCGGTGAGGGGGGCGCCTACGCCGTGCGCTCCAGCGCGACGGCGGAGGACCTGCCGACGGCCTCCTTCGCGGGCCAGCAGGACACGTACCTGAACGTCGTGGGGCCGGCGGCGATCCTCCGGAACGTCAGCCGGTGCTGGGCGTCGCTCTTCACCGAGCGGGCCGTGACCTACCGCCTGCGCAACGGCATCGGCCACCGTGGGGTCGAGCTGGCCGTGGTCGTGCAGCAGATGGTCCTCCCGGACGCGGCCGGCGTCCTGTTCACCGCCGACCCCGTCACGGGCAACCGGAGGGTCGCCACCGTGGACGCCAGCTTCGGCCTCGGCGAGGCCCTGGTTTCCGGCCTGGTGAACCCGGACGTGTTCAGGGTGCGCGACGGCGAGGTCGTCGCCGAAACGGTCGCCGTCAAGCGGCGTGCCGTTCACGCCCTGCCGACCGGCGGGACGCGGGAGGTGGCGGTCGACCCGCAGCGGCAGGAGCAGCCGGCGCTCACGGCGGCGCAGGCCGTACGGCTGGTGCGGCTCGGCCGGCGGATCGAAGCGCGCTTCGGCCGTCCGCAGGACATCGAATGGTGCCTGGTCGACGACGACTTCCAGATCGTGCAGAGCCGGCCGATCACCACGCTCTTCCCCGTTCCCGCGGCCCCGGACCGGGAGAACCGCGTCTACGTCTCCGTCGGTCACCAGCAGATGATGACCGACGCCATGAAGCCCCTGGGCGTCTCGATGTGGCGGCTGACGGCCATGGTGCCGATGCACGAGGCCGGTGGGAGGCTGTTCGTCGACGTCACCCAGCGCCTGGCCTCGCCCGCGAGCCGCGCCGGCCTCCTGGACGCCATGGGCAGGGGCGATCCGCTGATCAGGGACGCGCTGGAAACGGTCCTCGACCGCGGCGACCTCGTCCCGACGCTCCCGGAGGCCGGCCCCGGCGGGCCGCCGGCCGTCGGCGGATCCGCCCTGATCGAGGCCGATCCGGCCATCGTCACCGAGCTGATCGAGCGCAGCCAGGCGTCCGTCGCCGCCCTGCGGCGCGACATCCGGACGAAGACCGGACCGGCGCTGTTCGACTTCCTGCTGGAGGCCTTCCAGGAGCAGAAGCGGGCCGTCGGTGATCCGGCGAGCATGCAGGTGATCATGGCGGGGATGGAGGCCACCTGGTGGCTCAACGACCAGCTGCGAAAATGGCTGGGCGAGAAGAACGCGGCCGACACGCTCACGCTCTCCGCCCCCGGCAACGTGACGTCGGAGATGGGACTGGCGCTGCTCGACGTCGCGGACGTGATCCGTCCGCACCCGGAGGTGGTGGCGTTCCTGCGGGGCGTCGAGGACGACGGCTTCCTGGCCGAGCTGCCGAAGCTTCCGGGCGGGACCGAGGCGCGCGACGCCATCGAGGCATACCTCGACCGGTACGGCATGCGCTGCGCCGGCGAGATCGACATCACGAGGCCGCGCTGGAGAGAACGTCCCTCCATGCTCGTGCCCCTGATCCTCGACAACGTCAGGCACTTCGCGCCGGGCGCCGCCCGCCGGCGCTTCGAACAGGGGCGACAGCAGGCGCGCAAGAAGAAGGAGGACCTGCTGGAACGCCTGCGGGCCCTGCCGGACGGGGCGCGCAAGGCCGACGAGGCCGAGCGGATGATCGACCGCGTCCGGACCTTCATCGGCTACCGGGAGTACCCGAAGTACGACATCGTCAGCCGCTACCTCGTCTACAAGCAGGCCCTGCTGGAGGAGGCCGAGCGCCTCGTGCGGGCCGGCGTGCTCGCGGAGCGGGAGGACGCCTTCTACCTCACGTTCCAGGAGCTCCACGACGTCGCGCGCGGCAGCCGGTTGGACGACCAGCTCGTCCGGCGGCGCAAGGACGCGTTCCGGTCGTACCGTGCGCTCACGCCGCCCCGGGTGCTGACGTCGGAGGGCGAGGCGATCGCCGGGGCGTACCGACGCGACGACGTGCCGACCGGCGCCCTGATCGGCCTGCCCGTCTCCGCCGGGACCGTCGAGGGGCGCGCCCGCGTCGTCCCGGACATGGCCCAGGCTCGTCTCGAACCGGGTGACATCCTCGTCACGGCCCACACGGACCCGAGCTGGACGCCCCTCTTCGTCGCCGTCACCGGCCTGGTGACGGAGGTCGGAGGGCTGATGACACACGGCGCGGTCATCGCGCGGGAGTACGGCCTGCCGGCCGTCGTCGGCGTGGCGGATGCCACCCGGCTGATTCCCGACGGGCGGCGGATCCGCGTGCACGGTAGCGACGGGTACGTCGAGATCCTGCCCTGACCACCACCCACGTCGGCACCTGGAACCGCCCGCGCGGTGGCGGACGCCGACCCCGCGGACGCCGACCCGACGGGACGGACCCGCCTGGCGCGAAGCGGCTTCAGCCGTCGCGGCCGGCACCTCGACCGGGTGCGCTCATGTCCCCCGTCCCGGGCGTGCCGTCGGCGAGCCCGTAGCGCAGGTACACCGTGCCACGCGGGCTGGCCACCGGCGGTTCGAGGAGCCTGACGTTCATGGGCACCGCGCCGCCCTCGAACACCTTCTTCCCTACGCCGAGCACGATCGGGTACACCCAGAGGTCGAGACGGTCGAAGAGCTTCTCGCGCAGGAGGGTCTGCACCAGGTGCAGGCTCCCGACGACCTTCACGTGCTCGTGCCGGTCACGGATCTCGCGCACCGCGCCGGCCAGGTCCGGGCCGAGCTGCGTGGACCCGGCCCACGAGAGGTCGGGCCGGCCGCGGGAGGCCACGTACTTCGGGACGCTGTTGAAGAGCGCGGCGATCTCCCTGTCCTCGCCGTCCTCCTGGTGCGGCCAGTGGGCGGCGAAGATCTCGTACGTCCGCCGGCCGAGCAGGAGGGCGTCCGTGCCCTCGTACGCGGCACCGACCTGCGCCCCGGTCACCTCGTCCAGCATGGGTGCCTGCCAGCCGCCGAACGGGAACCCGACCGGGTCCTCATCGGGGCCGCCGGGCGCCTGCCCGACGAGGTCGAGGGTGGTGAACAGCTCGATGTGGATGAGGCCCATGCCCTGCTCCCGATGAGTTGGTTTGTCCCGGCCCGGGCGGACCGGTGGACCCACCGCCGCGACGGCGCCGGGCTTGGTGCCTGTCCCACAACCGTGCCGATCACTCGACCGGCACGTGGCGACCGGTCCCGCGGCGCGCGGCCTGGCGCACCGCTCACGCCACCGGGCCGGGGCGGCACACCACCACCCACCATAGATCACGGATCCGTCCAAAGTGGGTAGCTGCGCCGCGTCCGGAGGCACCGGCGTGAGCCACGGCTGTGGTCGTCCGACACCGGTGTCCACGACGGGGGGGGACGGCCAGGGCGGGGCGGGCCCGTGCGGGAGCGGTAGCTCCCCTATGGTGGACCGATGGCGTCGGTCAAGCAGGTTCAGATCACCTTCGACTGCGAGGAACCCGAGCGCGTCGCTCGCTTCTGGTGCGAGGTGCTGGGGTACGTCGTACCGCCGCCACCGCCGGGGTTCGCCAGCTGGGGCGACTTCGATCGCGCCCTGCCGCTCGAGCGGCAGGGGTCGGCGTTCGCATGCGTCGACCCCTCGGGTGCGGGCCCGCGACTGTTCTTCCAGCGGGTTCCCGAAGGCAAGGTGGTCAAGAACCGGCTGCACCTCGACGTGCGGGTCGGCACCGGCCTCGTGGGTGCGGAGCGCCTGGCCGCACTCGAGGCCGAGTGCGCCCGACTGGTCGCGCTCGGCGCGGTACGCGTGCGGCTGCTCGCCGCCGACGGCGTGAACGAGTCGTGCCTCGTGATGCAGGACGTCGAGGGCAACGAGTTCTGTCTCGACTGAGTAACCGCGAACCACCTCGGCCGGGCCCGACCGGGACCCGGTGCGGGCTGCCGGGGCGGCGACTGTCCAGAGCACGCGGCGTGCCGCCCCGGTACCCGTTGTGCTGCCCGCTCCGGGGGCCGTCAGTGGCGTCGACGCTCCGCCGGGCCGCCGGGAACTCGGCAGGGAGCGCACATCATCGCGCCGGGACGTCCCTGACGAACACGATCCCGTCGCAGCTGGCCAGGTGGGCCGGGTCCAACGGGGCGTAGCCGAACCAGGGCGACACCCGGCGCGCGGGCGGCGCGTCGCCGAGGACGGCGGCCAGCCGGCGGGCGTCGACGACGTAGCGCTCCTCCGGCAGCGCATACAGCAGCCCCTCGACGGTGTCCGGAGGCGGGGCGCCCACCCCCTGGTGGCGGATCGTGCCGAGGGCGGTGGCCAGGAAGGCGTACCCGTCGCCCAGGTGGGCGCCGACGATCGCGCCGGCGCTCCACCACTCCAGCGGCAGGTCGCCCATCCGCATCCCGCTCTTGTCCCGCTGGAGGTGGCCGTTGTGGGCGTGCACCAGTGCCGGGCCCCGCTCGGCGAGGGCGAGCAGGTTGGCGGCCATCATCGAGTCCCGCACGGCGAGCAGGCGCGCCAGGCGGCTCGGTGACGTGTCGGCCATCCAGAAGTGATAGCGCAGGAGGCCGGTGGCGGTGCGCCCGTACAGGCGTGCCCGGTGCCAGTCCTCCCGGGAGGACGCCGCGACCAGCTGGGGTGTCTGCGCGTCGAGCAGCGCCACCAGGTCGTCGGCGAGCAGCCGCAGCTGCCTGGCCCCGGGGGTCTGCCCCACGGACCGGGACGGGTCCGTCATCGCGGCGGGGTTCGTCCAGCGCTCGTCGGCGCCGAGCAGCCGGTCGAGCGTGTCGGCGGCACAGGGGAGCAGGTCGGCGTCGGCCCAGGCGGTGAGGTAGGCGTGCAGGGCGGTGAGGGCCCGCCGAGGGCTCGCGGCGTGGGTGATCTCCAGCGGGCCGTCGAAACCGGCGAACCGCAGCCGCTCCGACGACGGCCGGCCGTCGTTGTACGCGCGCATCCAGCGCACCAGCTCGCGGTTTCCGGGCAGGGCGCCCCACCCGTGGCTGAAGCCGCGTTCCATGACCTCGTCGAGGGAGCCCGCGCCGGACGTGACGTGGTCGTCCACGGCCAGGCCGGCCAGGCAGTCGCTCTCGATGGCGATCGTCCGGTAGCCCTCCTGGTCGACGAGCTGCCGGAAGAGTTCGTTGCGCACGTCGAGCAGCGGGTCCTCGCCGTGGGTGGGCTCGCCCAGGGCGAGCAGCCGCGGTCGGGTCGGGAGCAGCCGCATGACGGTCGCGGCCTCGACGGGGTGGGCGGTGTCCTTGGTACCAGCAGTCATTCCCTCAACGGTATCGTTGAACTCTCGGTTGAGACTTTCCGCGCGACGGTGGCAGGGCAGTGGGGCGAAACCTTCAAGACGGTGGGCGGCTCAGGCCGGTCGACCTGGCGCGCGGGCACGGCCTGTCCACCCAGGCGGTCAGGAACTACGAGGCGGCCGGCATCCTGCCGGTCGCCGAACGCACCCGGCACGGATATCGCACCTACACGCCGCTGCACGCGCTGGCCCTGCGCGCGTTTCTCGCGCTCGTGCCAGGACACGGCCACGCAACGGCCACCTCGATCATGCAGGCCGTCAATCGGGGCACGCCGGAGGACGCGCTCCGGCTCGTCGACGAGAGTCACGCCCGACTGCTCGACGACCGCCGTACCCTCCAGGCCGTCGAAGCCGCGCTTCGCGACCTCGATCCGGTACGGCGGCAGCGCGGCGACACGTTCGTCGGCCCGCTGTCGCGGCGGCTCGGCATCCGCCCGGCGACGCTACGCAAATGGGAACGCGCCAGCCTGGTCCAGCCGCGCCGCGACCCGCGGACGGGCTACCGGCTCTACAGCGAGGCGGACGTCCGCGACGCCCTGCTGGCCCACCAGCTCAGGCGGGGTGGCTACCTGCTGGAGCAGATCGCCCCGCTGATCGCCCAGGTCCGCGCCGCCGGCGGCGTCGCACCGCTGGAGTCGATGCTGCGCGACTGGCGCGCCCGCCTCTCGGCCAGGGGCCGCGCCATGCTGGCCGGCGCCGCCGCGTTGGACGCCTACCTCGACCGCCGCCCTGATCCGTCCGGATGACGAACGGGCCCGCTGGCCGCGACGATCCCGGGGTGCCGTCAGGCGGGTGGCGGAGCGACCAGACTCTTTGCCATGACGTGCTCCCGCCGTACGCCGTCGGGCATGAGGTCACCGCGCTCGCCCGTGTCGTGGAAGCCGTGGCGCCGGTAGAGCGCCCAGGCGTTCTCGTTGCCCTCCGCCACGGCCAACCGCAGCGTCTGCGAGCCCGACTGTCGAGCCCACTGCTCGATCGCCCGTACGAGGTGGTCGCCCACGCCCCGGCCGCGTCCCACCGGCGCCACGTACATCGAGATCAGCTCGACGACGCCGTCCTGTGCGGTCGGCACCCCGCTGGCCATCCCGACCGGCTGCCCGTCGAGCACGGCCAGGACGTTGTAGGAGCCGGGAAGGGCCAGTCGGCCGCGCCAGCGTTCCTCGCGGTCGCCGTCGCCCTGCCAGTCCGCCAGTCGGGAACCGAACGCGTACGCCGACTCCGTCAGTGCGGCGAGCCGCAGCTCTCGCCACGTCCGCCAGTCGTCCCCGCTGAGCACCCGCGTCTCGATCATGCGATGAAGGCTGCCGCAGGCCAAGGGGAGCAGGCAACCCGGTATCCGGTGCGCCGCGACGCAGGCACGCACGACCCGCCGCGTGGCCCGACCCTCGCCCGGCGGGTCAGCCGAACCGTCACGGCCGTCGCGGGCCGGCCCGCTCGCTGACGGACCGGTCGGTCACCCACCAAGGCCCTCAGCGGTTGCGGGCGCGCTCTTCGGCCAGCTGGTGCGGCACCCGGGCCAGGCGGAGGAAGGCGACCAGGCCGACCCCGCCGACGACGTTGCCCAGCACCGACCAGCCGAGGGCGCCGAGCCAGTCCAGGTAGCCGAACGGGGCCCGGCCGGCGGTGAGCGCGGCGAACATCAGGATCGAGTCGAGCACGCTGTGGAAGAGTTCCCCGCCGGCGAGCAGCGCGCCGAAGAGCAGCGCCGGCACCAGCCGTACGCCGAGGCTCTCGGTGGAGTGCTGCATCCGGGTCATCAGGGTGATCACCATGCCGGCGAGCACGGCCAGGGTGAACGAGCGCAGGTTCACGCCCAGGGTGGCGAAGTGGGTGCCGGAGGAGGTGGCGACCTCCCGCAGCTGGGGCAGCGCGCGGGTGATCAGCCAGGCCACGAGCCACCCGCCCAGCAGGTTGCCGGCCAGCGTGACGGTCCAGAGCCGACCCAGGGCGGAGAGCGAGTTCCGGCGGGCGGCGACCGCGGTCACCGGCACCAGGAAGTTCTCGGTGAACAGCTCGCTGCGGGCCAGCAGCAGGGCCACGAACCCGATGCCGAAGGCGAGCCCGGCGAGCAGCTTCTGCCCGGTGGCCGCCAGGACCAGCAGGTAGGCCAGGACCCCGGTGCCCACGTCGATCCCGCCGAGCAGGCCGGTGACGATCAGCGCCGGCCAGGGTCGGGCGAGTCGGACGTCGCCCTCCTCGACCAGCCGGTCGAACGCCTGCGCCACCTCCGGTTCCGCGGTACGCGGCGGGCCGGCCCGGTGGCCGGGGGCGTCGCGGTGCTGGCTCATCCTGCCTTCTGCCCGCTCAGGCGGCGGGTACTCCTGCCTCCGGTCGGCGGCTGCGGCCCACCGTGCCGGGACGCGACCGCCCGCCGGGAAGGCGCGGGTCGACCGGCTCGGTGACCTCGGTCCGGTGGGTCACGACGGCGGGGGTGTCGAGCCGCGGGCCGCTCGGTGCGGGGCGGTCTTCCAGTAGCCGCCGAAGTAGACGCGCTCCTTGGCGACGCCGCGTTCGACGCAGAGGTGGCGGCGCACGGTCGTGACCATGGCGGACTCGCCGATGACGAAGGCGTACGGCGTGCCGGCCGGAAACGCCAGCTCGCGCAGCGCCCGGATCACCACGTCGCCGCGGCCCGCCGGGGTGCCGCCCCGGTGCAGCCAGGTCAGCGTGACACCGGCCGGGGCGCGTACGTCGATCTCGTGCTCCGCGGAGTCCACCTCGATCAGCGCGATCGCCCGCGCGTCCGGCGCCATGGCCTCGACGGCCGCGGTGATCGCCGGGATGGCGGTCTCGTCGCCGACCAGCAACTGCCACTCGGTGTCGGCGGGCGGGGCGTACCAGGCGCGGTCGCTGAACACGCCGATCCGGTCGCCGGGCGCGGCCCGCAGCGCCCAGGCGGAGGCCGGCCCGCAGTCGCCGTGGAGCACGAAGTCGATGTCCAGCTCACGCCGCTCGACGTCCAGGCGCCGGACGGTGTAGTTGCGGACCACCGGCCGCTTCTCCGCCGGCATGGCCTGCACGGCGGGCCACCACTGCGCCGAGTCCGGCAGGTGCAGCTCGGCGTCCGGTGCCGGGGCGAGGAAGATCCGCACCAGGTGGTCCGGCCCGTCGTAGCCGAAGTGGTCGATCTCCGCCGCGGTGAGGGTGATCCGCCGCAGGTGCGGCGAGAGGTGGCGGGTGGCGACGACCTCGGCGAGCATCGGGCGTCGGATGGCCGGGGCCTCGACGAGAGTGGTGCCGATGGTCATGGCGTCGCTCCTTACGGCTCGGTGAGCCAACCTCCGGCTCCGACTTAGGGTAGCCAAACCTGAGTCGTTTCGAGGACGCGCCCCACGGGATCGAAGGCTGGTGATGCCGCAGGTGGCGGGCCCGTCGAGCGTCCGGCGGGCCGCCGGTGATCTTTCCTTCTCGGCGAGGGGTGGGGCGGGGCGACCCGGCCGGGCGGCGGCGATCATGGTCGACTTATGGTGTGTTAGCTTAGCCTCCCCTTACTAGGCAACGGAGTTCAGTTCCATGCGCTCAAACCGCTTTCTGACCGGTGTCGTCGCCGTGGCCGCGACGTTGGCGCTCGCCGCCTGCGGTGGCTCGACCGAGGCCGAGACCGAGGACGCCGCCGGCGGCGGCTCGGCGGCGTTCCCGGTCACGATCACGCACGCGCTCGGTACGACGACGATCAAGGAGAAGCCGAAGCGGGTCGCGACCGTGGCCTGGGCGAACCACGAGGTTCCGCTGGCCCTCGGGGTCGTGCCCGTGGGTATGGCGAAGGCCAACTTCGGCGACGACGACAACGACGGCGTCCTGCCGTGGGTCGCCGAGAAGCTCAGGTCGCTCGGCGGGACGACACCCGTGCTGTTCGACGAGAACGACGGCATCAACTTCGAGGCGGTCGCGGACACCAAGCCCGACGTCATCCTCGCCGCGTACTCGGGCCTGACCCAGCAGGACTACGACACCCTCAGCAAGATCGCCCCGGTCGTCGCCTATCCGAAGGCGCCCTGGGCGACGGCGTGGCGCGAGACCATCAAGCTGGAGAGCCAGGCCCTCGGCCTGGCCAAGGAGGGCGACGCGCTGGTCGCCGACATCGAGAAGCGGATGACCGCCGCCGCCGCCAAGCACCCGCAGCTGGCGGGCAAGTCGGCGATGTTCATGACGCACGTCGACCCGACCGACCTCAGCAAGATCGGCTTCTACACCACGCACGACACCCGGGCCCAGTTCTTCGAGGACCTCGGGATGAAGGCGCCGGGCAGCATCGCCAAGCTCTCCGCCGGCACGGACAAGTTCACGCTGAACCAGAGCGCCGAGCAGATCCAGGTCTTCGACGACGTCGACGTCATCGTCGCGTACGGCGACGAGAAGCTGCTCGCCGCCGCGCAGGCCGACCCGCTGCTGTCCAAGATCCCTGCGATCAAGCGCGGGTCGGTGGTCATGCTCTCCGGCGCCACGCCGCTGGGCACCGCGGCCAACCCGACGCCGCTGGCCATCTCGTTCGTGCTGGACGACTACGCCGCGATGCTCGCCAAGGCCGCCGACAAGGCGTCATGACCCAGCTCGCCCCGCGTACCGTGCCGGACGTCGCCGTGGTGCGGCGTCCGGCACGCGTACGCCTGCTGTGGTTCCTCGTCGCGGCCGTGGTGCTGCTGGCGCTGACGGTGGCGTCGGTCGCGCTGGGCTCCCGCGACGTCGGCTGGTCGGACGTCGTCGCCGCGTTCCGGGGCGCGGACGCGACCATGGAACAGGCCGCCGTCACCAAGCGGATCCCGCGCACCCTGCTCGCCGTGATCGTCGGCGCGGCGCTCGCCCTGGCCGGGGCGGTCATGCAGGGCGTGACCCGCAACCCGCTCGGCGACCCCGGCATCCTCGGCGTGAACATGGGCGCGTCGCTCGCCGTGGTCGTCGGAATGGTCGCCTTCGGCCTCTCCTCGCCGACCAGCTACCTCTCATCGGCGATCCTCGGCGCCGCCCTCGCGGCCGTCTTCGTGTACGCCGTCGGCTCCCTCGGCCGCGGCGGCCCGACGCCCCTGAAGCTCGCGCTGGCCGGCGCCGCCACGTCCGCCGCGCTCGCGTCGCTGGTCCGGGCCTTCGTGCTGCCGCGCAACGACGTGGCCAGCGGCTTCCAGTCGTGGCAGATCGGCGGGGTCGGCGGCGCGACCTACGACAGCACGCGCCAGGCGCTGCCCTTCCTCGTCGTGGGCTTCCTGATCTGCCTCCTGTCGGCGCGGGCCCTGAACTCGCTGGCGCTCGGCGACGAACTCGCGGCGGGGCTCGGCGAGCGGGTCGCGCTGGTGCGCGGCGTCGCGGCGTTCGGCGCGGTGCTGCTCTGCGGCGCCTCGACGGCGGTCGCCGGGCCGATCATGTTCGTGGGCCTGGTCGTCCCGCACGCGTGCCGCCTGCTGGTCGGGCCCGACCACCGGTGGCTGCTGCCGTTCTCCGCGCTCCTCGGCGCGTCGTTGCTGACCGCCGCGGACATCGTCGGCCGGGTGGTGGCCCGCCCGACGGAGATCGACGTGGGCATCGTGACGGCGCTGATCGGCGCCCCGTTCTTCATCTACATCGTCCGCCGGCAGAAGGTACGCGAGCTGTGAGCACCACGACTCTCGAGGCCGTCACCCGCGGCCGGGTCCGTCGCGCGCTCCGGCGCCGCGCCGTGTTGACCCTGCTCGGCGTGCTCGTCGTCGCCGGGTTCGCCGTCTCGTTGATGGTGGGGCGCACCTTCCACCCGCCGGCGGACGTCCTGGCGGTGATCGCCGGCGAGGACGTCCCCGGGGCGTCCTTCACGGTGGGCACGCTCCGCCTGCCCCGGGCGGTGCTCGCGGTCCTGGCCGGGGCCTGCTTCGGGCTCGGCGGCGTCACCTTCCAGACGATGCTGCGCAACCCGCTCGCCAGCCCCGATATCATCGGCATCAGCTCCGGCGCGGGCGCCGCGGCCGCCTTCGCGATCGTGGCGCTGCACCTCGGCGAGGCGGGGGTGTCGGCCTTCGCGATCGTCGTCGGGCTCGCCGTGGCCATGATCGTGTACACGCTGTCGTTCAAGGACGGTGTCGTCGGAACCCGGCTCGTCCTGATCGGCATCGGCACCGCCGCGATGCTCGACAGCATCACCGCGTACGTCCTCACCCAGGCCGCCGAGTGGGACCTCCAGCTGGCGTTGCGCTGGCTGACCGGCAGCCTCAACGGCGCCACCTGGGCCGAGACCGTCCCGGTGGCCCTCGCCGTGGCCGTCCTGGCCCCGGCGCTGCTGAGCCAGTCCCGCAACCTCGCCATGATGCAGCTCGGCGACGACACGGCGGCGGCACTCGGGGTCCGCATCGAGCGCACCCGGATCCTGGTGATCATCGCGGCCGTCGGCCTCATCGCCTTCGCCACCGCGGCGACCGGGCCGATCGCCTTCGTCGCGTTCCTCTCCGGGCCGATCGCCGCCCGGCTCATCGGCCCGGCCGGCTCGCTGCTGCTGCCCTCCGCCCTGGTCGGCGCCCTCCTGGTGCTCGTCGCGGACTTCGTCGGCCAGTTCGCCTTCGACACGCGCTACCCCGTGGGCGTGGTCACCGGCGTGCTCGGCGCCCCGTACCTCATCTACCTGCTCATCCGTACGAACCGCGCGGGAGGCTCGTTGTGACCACCACCCACTCGCTCGCGGTCGAGAGCCTCAGGCTCGGCTACCGCGACCGCGTCGTCATCGAGTCGCTCGACCTCGTCGTGCCGCCCGGGAGGATCACGGCGATCGTCGGCGCCAACGCCTGCGGCAAGTCGACCCTGCTGCGTTCGATGTCGCGCCTGCTCCCGCCCCGCGCCGGCCACGTCCTGCTCGACGGCAAGCAGGTGCACCGGCTGCCGGCCAAGCAGCTGGCCCGCACCCTCGGCCTGCTGCCGCAGTCGCCCACGGCGCCGGAGGGGATCACCGTGGCCGACCTCGTCGGCCGGGGCCGCAACCCGCACCAGCGGATGCTCTCCCGGTGGAGCCGGGAGGACGACGCCGCCGTGGCGGCGGCCCTGGACGCCACGCAGACGGCGGACCTCGCCGACCGCGCGGTCGACGAGCTCTCCGGCGGCCAGCGGCAACGGGTCTGGATCGCGATGGCCCTGGCCCAGCAGACGGACCTGCTGCTGCTCGACGAACCGACGACGTTCCTCGACGTCAGCCACCAGGTCGAGGTCCTGGACCTGCTCACCGACCTCAACCTGCGACGCGGCACGACGATCGTCATGGTGCTGCACGACCTCAACCTCGCCGCCCGGTACGCGGACCATCTCATCGCGCTGGCGGCCGGGCGGCTGCACGCCGCGGGCGAGCCGGCGCGGGTCCTGACGCGGGAGTGCGTACGCGCTGTGTTCGGCCTCGACAGCCAGGTCATCGTGGACCCGACCTCGGGAAAGCCGCTGATGCTGCCGATCGGCCGCCACCACGTCACGGCCCAGCGGACCCCCGGTCCCGGCGACTGACTCGTCGCCGGGCCGGTCGGGGCGGCGGTCCCCGGCCCAGGTAGAGCCCCCGACGCCGCCGGTATTAGGTCGGGCTAACCTGGCCCCTTGATCGCTGGGAGGACGCATCTCATGCACACGTCTTCGTTCGTACGGCTCGACGGTCCGCGACCCGCCGGCGTCGTGCCCGCCCGGTCCGGCGCCCCCGCGGGCTCCTGACGCTCATGGCAGGCGACGACATCGACGGTGGGGGAGTGCTGCGGCGCGCCCTGCGCCGGCAGCGCGCCCGCGTGGCGGCGGGCATCGTGCTGCTCTGCACCCACCAGGCCGCCGAGGCCCTCGTGCCGGTCGCGATCGGTCTGATCATCGATCGCGCCGTCGCCACCGGGGACGTGGGGGCGCTGCTGCTCTCCCTCGTCGGTCTCGCCGCCCTCTTCACGGTCCTCGCCTTCGCCTACCGCTCCGGTGCCCGGCTGACGTACGCCGCGGTGGAACAGGAGGCGCACGACCTGCGCGTCGAGATCGCCGGCAGCGCCCTCGACCCCCGCGGACGCCGCTCCGGCATGCGCGACGGCGAGCTGCTGGCCGTCACCGCCTCCGACGCCGAGCTGTCCGCGCTGGTCGTGCGGGTCGCCGGGCTCTCCGCCGCCGCGCTCACCGCCCTCGTGGTCGCGGCCGTCGCGCTGCTGGTCGTCGACGTTCCGCTCGGGGTCGGGGTGCTCGTCGGCGTGCCCCTGCTGGTCCTCGCCCTGCAACGGATGGCTCCACTGCTCACCCGGCGCAGCGCGTCCCAGCAGGAGGCGCTCGCCGCCACGACCGCGCTCGCCGTGGACCTCGTCACGGGCCTGCGCGTGCTGCGCGGCATCGGCGCGCAGGACCACGCCGCGCGCCGGTACGCCGACGCCAGCCGCCACGCCCTCGACGTCACCCTGCGCGCCGCGAACACCAAGGGCCTGCACCTCGGGCTCACCACCGCCGCGAACGGCCTCTTCCTCGCGGCGGTCGCCGGCGTCGCCGGCTGGCTCGCGCTGCGGGGCCGGCTCACGATCGGCGAACTCGTCGCCGTCGTGGGGCTGGCCCAGTTCATCGCCGAGCCGGTGCAGACGCTCGGGTACGCCGTGCAGCTCCTCGCCACGGCCCGCGCCTCGGCGGGGCGGGTGGCCCGGGTGCTCGGCGCCGCGCCGCTCGTCCGGCCGGGTGCCGCCGGGCCGCCCGCCCCGGCCCCGACCAGGCTCACCCTCGACGAGGTCGGGTACGCCGCACTCGACGCGGTGTGCCTGCGGGTCGACGCCGGCGAGGTCCTGGGCGTGCTCGCCTACGACCCGAGCGAGGCCGAGGCGCTGGTCGCGCTGCTCTCCGGCCGGGTCCCCCGAGAGGAGTACCGGGGCACGCTGTACGTCGACGGCGTGCCCGCCGAGGAACTGCACATCGACGCCGTGCGCGGCACCGTCCTGGTCGAGCAGCACGACGTGGCGCTGTTCGAGGGGACGCTGCGCGCCAACCTCGCCGCCGGCGCCGGTGCCGACGAGCCGGCCCTGCGCGCCGCGGTACGGGCCGCGGCGGCCGAGGACGTGCTCGCCGCGCACCCGGACGGGCTCGACCGCGTGCTCACCGAGCGGGGGGCGAACCTCTCCGGCGGGCAGCGCCAGCGCATCGGACTGGCCCGGGCGCTCGTCGCCGACCCGCCGGTGCTGGTGCTGCACAACCCGACCACGGCGGTCGACGCGGTGACCGAGGCGCAACTCGCCGAGGGGCTGGCCTCGGCCCGCGCGGCGGCGGCCCGCGGCACGGTGCTGATCACCAACAGCCCGGCCCTGCTGCGCGTCACGCACCGGGTGGCCGTGCTCGACCGGGGGCGGGTCGTCGCCGAGGGCCCCCACGAGCAGCTGCTCGCCAGCGACGCCCGCTACCGGGAGGAGGTCCTGCGATGACCGAGGAGTCGACCACGGCCGGCGCGGGGTCCAGGCGGTTGCTGCCCACGGCCACCGCCCGGCAGACCTGGGCCGCCCTCGGGGCCGAGTTCGCCCGGCTGCCCCGGCTCAGTGCGGCCGCCGGCACGCTGCTGGTCGCCGCCGCCGCGACCGGGCTCGTCGCCCCGTGGGTGCTGGGTCGCCTCGTCGACGACGTCATCGCCGGTGCCGACACCCCTCGGGTCGTGGCCTGGGCGGGCGCGATCGCGGGCGCCGCGGTGCTCGCCGGCCTCCTCACCGCGGTCGGTGCCGCCGTCGCCGCGCGACTCGGCGAGACCGTGCTGGCGCGGCTGCGCGAGCGGGTCCTCGACCGCGCCCTGCACCTCCCGTCGGCCACGCTGGAACGGGCCGGAACCGGGGACCTGGTGGCCCGCGCCGGCGACGACGTGGCCGTGGTGACGAACGTGATCACCAGCAGCGGTCCCGCGTTCCTCGGCGCGCTGCTCTCCATCGTGCTGACCGCCGCGGGGCTCTTCGCCCTGGACTGGCGGCTCGGCCTCGCCGGGCTCGCCGCGGCCCCCGCGTACGGGTGGGCGCTGTACTGGTACCTGAAGCGGTCGGTGCCGTACTACGCGCGCGAGCGGGTGGCGACCGGCGAGCGGGCGCAGGCCATGGCCGGGGCGCTCCGCGGCTCCGCGACCGTGCGCGCCTACCGGCTGGAGGACGCCCACGTCGCCCGGATCGCCGACCGCTCCGCCGCGGTCCGCGACCTGTCGTTGGAGATCTTCGCCCTGCACACGCGGTTCGGGCTGCGGATCAACCGCTCGGAGTTCGTGGGGCTGGCCGCCGTGCTGCTCGCCGGTTTCCTGCTGGTGCGCGACGGCCTGTCGACGGTGGGGGCGGCGACCACCGCCGCGCTCTACTTCCACCGGCTCTTCAACCCGATCGGCCTGCTGCTGCTCCAGTCGGACTCCGTGCTGCAGGCCGGGGCGAGCCTCGCCCGGCTCGTCGGCGTCGCCGCGCTGCCCGGCGCCGTCATGCCCGGCGGCTCCGCGACCGCTCCCGCGCCACGCTCCGGGCCGGGCGGGACCGGGCCGGGGCCCGCTCCCGCGGCAGGCTCCGAGGTGCCGGCGGAAGGTCGCGGGCCCGCGACGCTGGAGGTGGCGATCGACCGGCACCGCTACGACGACGGGCCCGTCGTGCTGCGGGACGTCGCCCTCCGGCTCGCGCCGGGGGAACGCGTCGCGCTCGTCGGCGCCAGCGGGGCGGGCAAGAGCACGCTCGCCGGCATCGCCGCCGGGATCATCGCGCCCACCAGCGGCTCCGTGCGCCTGCGCGGCGTGCCGCTGGCGCAACTCGGCGAGCACCGCCTGCGCCGCGAGATCGCCCTGATCAGCCAGGAGGTGCACGTCTTCGCCGGGACGCTCGGCGACGACCTGCGCCTCGCCGCCCCGGACGCCACCGACGCCCGGATCGCCGCCGCCCTCGACCTCGTCGGCGTCACCGACTGGCTGCGTACCCTGCCCGACGGCCTCGCCACCCGCGTCGGGGAGGGCGGGCGGCACCTCACCGCCGCCCAGGCCCAGCAGCTCGCCCTGGCCCGCCTCGTGCTCGCCGATCCCGCCGTCGCGGTCCTCGACGAGGCCACCGCGGAGGCCGGCAGCGCGGGCGCGCGCGACCTCGACCGCGCCGCCGTGGCGGCCACCGAGGGCCGTACCACGCTGATCGTCGCCCACCGCCTCAGCCAGGCGGCCACCGCGGACCGCGTCGTGCTGCTGGAGCACGGGCGCGTCGTCGAGCACGGCACGCACGAGCAGTTGCTGGCGGCCGGGGGCGGGTACAGCCGGCTCTGGCGCTCCTGGAGCACGCCCGACCCCGGGCTCCCGAGGCGACGCGGCAGCGAGGAGTTCGTCTCCTGAAGGCCGGACCCGGCACCCGCCGGGCGGGCCGTTCGACACCCGGTATCCCGAACGAGGAGTGGTTCGTGCGCAAGCTCGTGTACTACGTCGCCGTCACGCTGGACGGCTTCATAGCCGGTCCCGACGGCGCGGATCCCAGCGGCCCGAACGGGTTCTGGCCGATCCCGGACGACTACCTGCGCCACCTGGTCGCCGAGTATCCCGAGACGCTGCCCGGCCCGGCGCGGCAGGCGTTCGGCATCACCGGCGAGGGCAGCCGGTTCGACACCGTCCTGGAGGGGCGCCACTCCTACGAGATCGGCCTGGCGGCCGGCGTCACGGACGCCTATCCCCACCTGCGTCACCTGGTCTTCTCGCGCACGCTGGCCGAGAGCCCGGACCCGGCCGTCGAGGTCGTCTCCGACGACCCGGTCGCCACGGTGCGCGAGCTCAAGCGGCACGACGGCAGGGACATCTGGGTGGTCGGCGGCGGCGCCCTCGCCGGCGCCCTCTACCCGGAGATCGACCAGCTGATCGTCAAGCTCGCGCCGACGACCATCGGCGCCGGTATCCCGCTCTTCGGCCGGGGCGCCGCCTTCGAGCCGCGGGTCTGGCGCCTGACCGGGCACACCGTCCTGGGCAGCGGCGCGATCTTCCTCACCTACGACCGCGCGCCGGCGGAGGCGGGGCCGGCGTAACGCGCGCAGGAGCGGTCGCGGCGGGCGCGGAGCCGCCGGTCGGGCCGCGTGCTCCGCCGCCGGGACCGGCGGCGGGGCATCCGGTCGCCGCCCCCGTCAGGACCACGGCACCTGCGGGGACGGTGGAAGTCGACGCCCCGCGGGCGCCAGCGCGGGGCCTGCTTCCCCAGCCGGTTGCGGAACGACTCCCAGTCGTGGCTGGCCGCCGCCGACCAGCCGAGCTCGGCGATCGCGCAGGCGCGGGAAGGCAATCCAGCCGTACGCGTCGCTCACCTCGATGTGGCCGGCGCAGCTCAGGCCCAGCCGGGTGTTCACGTCGTACCTCATGTCCAGGCAGGACCTGTTGGCCGGTGACATGCTCACCTTGTTGCCGCGCGCGACGGCCTCGGCCAGGTCGGTGTCGGTCGTGCCCGTGCCCCAGAAAGGGCCACCACGTCGGCCGGCGGATCGACCTCGGTGATCTCGTTCCAGCCGGAGACGCGTTTTCCGTACCTGCCGACGAGCGTGAGCACCCGCCGCATGAAGGTCCGGTAGTCCTCGTCGGAGGTGGCGTGCGCCTCGTCGCCGCCGATGTGCAGGAACGGTCCGGGTGTGATCTCGGCGATCTCGCGGATGACGTCCTCGACGAAGCAATCCCTCCTTGTCGTTCCGCCTCGGGGCTCGCGCGCCAGGCCGGCGGCTGCGGTCCCGCGCCTTGCCGTTACGGAGTCGTTACCTTCAGCAGCGACCCGAGCGAATATGTTCTCTCCAACAACAATCGAAGGCGGGCGATGACCCGCGCCGCGTGTCGAGGCGCCGTCGCCGCCGCCGCGACGGCGGGCGACCGGACGTCCGCGCGGCACCGCGCGCCGCGGGCGGGTCGTACCCGCCCGTGGCCCCGTCACCCCCAGCACAGGAGGCACCCGTGCTCTTCCCATCCCACCGCCGCGGGCCGGCCGGCCCGCGGCGGGGCGGCGGCCGCACCCGCTGGGCCGCCCTCCTCGCGGTGGCCCTGCCCGCGTCGCTGCTCGTCACCGCCGGCGGCGCGCGGGCCGGGTCGGACGCCGCGGCGCCCGGCGCCGAACCGCCGCTCAGCGGCGCCCGCACGACCGTCGAGGACTACCAGGACGGGGTGCCGCCCGAGGTGGCGCTCTTCGCCTCCAGCGAGGAGGAGAAGCCCCGGGTGGCGACCGTGCCGGCCGGCGACCGGCCGGGCGCGGCCGCCGGCGAGCAGGCGTTCCAGGTCCGCTACGACTTCGACGGGTACGGCGGGTTCACGCACAACTTCGCCGCCCCGGACGGCCACCAGGACTGGCGCGGCCACGACGGCTTCTCCTTCTGGGTCAAGGGCAGCGGCAGCGGCGACCGGGTCCAGTTCGAGATCAAGGACGGCGGCGCGCACGGCGAGGCCTCCGAACTCTGGGAATCCTTCTTCGTGGACGACTCCGCGGGCTGGAAGCAGGTCCGTACGACGTTTCCCGAGTTCGTCTGGCGCACCGGCTGGCAGCCGGCCGACGGCCCGAAGGACAAGGTGCTCCAGCGCGAGCGGATGTGGGGCTTCGCGGTCAACCTGCCGCAGGGCACCGGCGAGTTCCGCTTCGATCAGGTGGAACTCTTCACCCAGGTGGCCACCGTCGCCGACTTCGAGGCGCCCCGCCCGCCGCTGAATCCGCCCGCCGGTCAGCCGGGCATCTCCACCTTCGCCGGTGACTCCTCCCGCACCCCGGAGCTGAGCTACGTCGCGGCGCCCCGGGAGGGGGCGCCCGAGGGAAACCAGGCGCTCGCCGCGCGGGTGGACACCACCACGAGCTGGGCCGGCTTCTCCCACCACCTCAGCCACGACAGCGAGCCGCAGGACTGGAGCTCCTTCGGCGGCTTCCGGTTCTGGTACTTCAGCCCGCTGACCGTCCCTCCGGCCGCGCCGGGGGCCGGCCGCCGGATCGACCTGGAGATCAAGGACGGCGGGGCCGACGCCGACCACAGCGAGCTCTGGACCACCAGCTTCACCGAGGACTGGGTCGGCTGGCGGCAGGTGGAGATCCCCTTCTCGCGGTTCGCCTACCGCACCGACCACCAGCCGGTCGGCGGCATCAACCGGGAGCTCGACCTGGACCGGATGTGGGGCTACGCCATGCAGCCCCGCTCCGGCTACGCCGACACCTTCCGCATCGACGACGTCCAGGTGTACGGGCTGCCCGAGGTCGAGCCCTCGGTGAAGGTGGACGCCACCCCGGCGGTCAGCCTGCTCGACGAGGGGGAGTCGGCCACGGTCACCGTCCGGCTCACCACCACCGACGGCGCCCCGCTCGACAGGGACGTCACCCTGCGGTACGCCGCCGGCGGCGGCTCGGCCACCGCCGGCGCCGACTTCCCACCCGTCGAGGGGGAGTGGAGCCTCCCCGCCGGCACCCCGTCCGGGACCACCCGGCAGGTCACCGTGCGCACGCTCGCCGACGACGCGGCGGAGACCGCGGAGAACATCCCGCTGAGCGTCTCGGGCGACGGGCTCGCGGTCACCGCCGACCTGCCGGAGATCGTGCTCAACGCGCACGGCCTGCCCTACCTCGACCCCGCCCGGCCGGTCCGTGAGCGCGTCGCCGACCTGCTCGGCCGGATGAGCGTCGAGGAGAAGGTCGGGCAGATGACCCAGGCCGAACGCAACGCCCTGGACGCCCCGGACGACCCGGCCACCTGGCGGCTCGGCTCGCTGCTCTCCGGCGGCGGTTCGGTGCCCGAGCCGAACACGCCGGCCGCCTGGGCGGACATGGTCGACGGCTACCAGACCCGCGCCCTGCAGACCCGGTTGCAGATCCCGCTGCTGTACGGCGTCGACTCCGTGCACGGCCACGGCAACCTCCGGGGCGCCACGATCTTCCCGCACAACATCGGCCTGGGCGCGGCGCGCGACCCGGTCCTGGTCGAGCGGGCCGGCCATCTCACCGCCAAGGAGACCCGGGCGACGGGCCCGCAGTGGGCCTTCGCGCCCTGCGTCTGCGTCGCCCGCGACGACCGCTGGGGCCGCACCTACGAGGCGTACGGTGAGGATCCCGCGCTGGTCGAGGCGAACGAGACCGTGATCGACGGCCTCCAGGGGCGCCGGCTCACGGACCGCGCCAGGGCCGACCGGGTGCTCGCCTCCACCAAGCACTTCGCCGGCGACGGGGGCACCAGCTACCAGCCGGGCACCGGCGGGTACCGGATCGACCAGGGCGTGACCCGGATGACCCGGGCCGAATTCGACCGGATCCACCTGGCCCCGTACGTCCCGGCGGTACGCCGGCACCACACCGGCACGATCATGCCGTCCTACTCCAGCGTCGACTTCACCGACGACGCGGTGACCGAGCCGGTGAAGATGCACGCCCACAAGGAGCTGCTCACCGACGTACTCAAGGGGGAACTGGGCTTCGACGGCTTCCTGATCAGTGACTACGCGGCGATCGACCAGATCCCCGGCGACTACGCCAGCGACGTGCGCACGTCGGTCAACGCCGGCCTGGACATGATCATGGTGCCGAACGAGTACCAGCTCTTCGTGCGCACCCTGCTCGCCGAGATCGAGGCCGGGCGGGTGCCGATGTCCCGGGTGGACGACGCCGTCGCCCGCATCCTCACCCAGAAGTTGCACGTCGGGGTCTTCGAGCGGCCGTTCACCGACCGCACCCACCTGGCCGAGGTCGGCTCGCCGGCGCACCGGGCGGTGGCCCGCGAGGCCGCGGCCAAGTCGCAGGTGCTGCTCCGCAACACCGGCAGGGTGCTCCCGCTGCCCCGCACGGGCCGGGTGTACGTGGCCGGCGGCAACGCCGACGACGTCGGCGCGCAGGCCGGCGGCTGGACCATCACCTGGCAGGGCGGCACCGGGGACACCACCCCGGGGACCAGCATCCTCGACGGCATCCGGCAGGTCGCCCCGGACGTCGACGTGACGTACAGCGCCGACGCGTCCGCGCCGCTGACCGGTTACGACCGGGCGGTCGTGGTGGTCGGCGAGCGGCCGTACGCCGAGGGCCAGGGCGACGTCGGCAACAACGGCTTCACCATGACCCTCGACGCGGCCGACCGCGACGCCGTGCGGCGGGTCTGCGCGGCCGTGGCCGACTGCGTGATGTTGGTCGTCTCCGGGCGCCCGCTGATCCTCGACGACGCGGTCGCCGGTGCGGACGCGGTGGTCGCGTCCTGGCTGCCCGGCACCGAGGGCGCCGGCGTGGCGGACGTGCTCTTCGGGGCGCGCCCGTTCACCGGTCGGCTGCCGGTCTCCTGGCCGCGCACCCTGGCCCAGGAGCCGATCAACGTCGGCGACGCCGGCTACGACCCCCTGTACGCGTACGGCTGGGGGTTGCGTACCGACTCCAGCCGCGAGCGGCTGCGGACCCTGCGCGACGGGCTGGCCCAGATCCGGGGCGACGTCGCGGCCCGGGTCGCGGTGGCCCACCTGGACCGTTCGCTGCGGCACGACCCGTGGTGGCGGGCCGACGGGTCCGTCGCCGACGAGCGGCAGGTGGTGACGGACCTGGCGGCGGTCGCCGCGGCGCTGGCCCTCACCGGCCGGGACACCGCCGCGCAGGGCGACCTGCTGGCGTCGGTGACCCGGGACGTCGCGCAGGCGGCGGTCGTCCGGGCGGGCCCGGCGGCGGCCTCGGCCGGGCGCACCTCCACGCTCACCGCCGACGCCGAGCACGCGCTGCTCACCGGGCGACCGACCACGGCGGTGCTGAAGCTCGCGGCTGCCTGGCGGATCGCGGCGGGCTGACCCCCGACGGCGGCGCCCCGCTCCGTGTGAGCGGGACGCCGCCGCCGGGCCGTCGGAGCGCGACCGGCCCGTCGGACGGCGCGGAGGGGCCGACCCCACCGGCGGCGGTTCAGCCGGCGGGACGCTCCGGCGTCGTGGCGCGGGCGGGGTCGCTGAAGGTGCCGACGCCGGGTACCAGCAGGGTGAGGGCGCTGGCCGCGGCGGTCAGCGCGGCCGCCGCGAGCAGGGTGGGCCGAACCCCGAACGCCGCGACGGCGGGCCCGGTCAGGGCGTAGCCGACCGGCAGCAGGGCGAAGGCGCTGAGCTGGTCCAGGGCGAGGGTCTTGCCGAGCATCTCGGCGGGGATCTCGCGTTGCAGGGCGGAGAGCCAGTAGATGAAGTAGATCTCCACGACGAACCCGCCGACGGCGAAGCAGAGCGCCGTGACGGGCAACGGCAGGGCGAAGGCGAGGCTGGCGGGCAGGGCGGCGTAGCTGGTCAGGGCGAGCATGCTGACCGTGCCGGGGCGTCGGGGCCGCCACCGGCCCGCCAGGGCGATGGCCGGCAGGGCTCCGGCCGCCGCGGCGGCGAGGACGAGCCCGTACGCGAGTTCGCCGCCGAGTCGTTCCGCGGCGACCAGCGGCAGCAGCGTCAGGCTCGGGGCGGTGCCGGCGAAGAGTTGGACCGCCACGGCGGCCATCACGGCGACGACCCACGGGCGGTGCCGGACGGTGGCGATGCCGGCCGCGGCGTCGGCCAGGACGCTGCTCCGGGCCCGGGTGCCGGCGGCGACGTCGCGCACGCCCAGCACCGCGAGGGCGCCGGTGGCGAAGAGCAGGGCGGCCAGGCCCAGCGCGGCGTGGATACCGATGGCCGTGACGATCGCGGCGCCGGCGAGCGCCCCGAGCAGGGTCGCGGAGCGCTGCACCGCGGCCACCAGGGCGTTGCCGCGTTCGAGCAGGGCGACCGGGAGCAGCGCCGGGATCAGGGACCGCATGGCCGGCCGGGACAGGGCCTCGGCCACGCCGGAGAGCGCGGTGACGACGCCGAGCGCGACCAGGGGCAGGTTGTCGAGGGCGAGCAGCGTGCCGAGGACGACGGCGGTGCGCATCAGGTCGGCGGTGAACAGGATCCGGGGCCGCGAGACCCGGTCGGCGAGGATGCCGCCGGCGAGCAGGCAGACCACCAGGGCGATCGCCCGGCCGGCGAGGATGACGGCGATGGTGCCGGCGCCGGCGCCGCGTTGCACGGCGTAGAGGGCGAACGCGACCGGCAGGACCTGGTCGGCGACCGCACCGGCGGACTGGCTCGCCCACACCCGCAGGAACCGTGGATGCCCGCTCAGCTTCTCCACGGTCCTGGTGGCGGGGGTGGTGGGCGCGCTCATCGCGCGGCGCCCGCCCGGTGCCGGCCGGCCGGGCTCATCCGACCCCCTCCGGGCCGGCCGGCAGGTCGGCGGGGGAACGGTGCGCGCTGACGGGGAGCCGGGCCGGCGGCGGATGCCGCAGCCCGCCGGGGAAGGCGTCGTCGGCGGGAGCGGGGTTGCCGGCGGCGAGCAGGTACGTGGCGAACTCGTGGTCGGCGTCCACGCCGAGCAGCGCCTCCACGCCGCTGTCGTGGAACGCCACGGTCTGGAACGGCGCCAGGCCGAGCGCGGTGCAGGTCAGCGCAAAGGTCTGCCCGTAGTGGCCGGCGTCGTACATCCACAGCCGGTAGGCCCGCGGATGCCGGTACTTCCAGGACAGCCGGGCGGCGACGGTGGTGGTGAGGCAGGTGAAGGCCCCCTCGTAGGAGGGCGCCTGCTCGTAGGCCAGGGCGGCGACGCGCTGCCGGTCCACGCCGGCGTCGAGCAGTTCGAGGCGGTGCACCTCGGGAGCGTAGTGGTAGAGGCCGGGCGGCACGCCGGTGACGTCGAAGACGGCGACGTAGCACTCGACCTCGTGCCGGCCGCCGGCGGAGGCGCTGATCCGGCCCTGCTGCGGGCCGAACACGCCGCCGTCGAGGAATCGCTGCGGCGCGAACGTGCAGGCCAGAACGGTGGCGAGGGCGTCGACGCCGACCGGGGTGCCGGCGAACTCCCGGTGGGTACGGCGGGCGGCGAACACGTCCTCGACGGGCGTACGCAGCGGCAGGGTGCGCCGGGGAAGGTGAACGGCCGGCGCGTCCGGGTAGCGCTTGAACGGTGCCGGGGGTTCGCCGTCGGAGGCGATCCGCGTGGCGGTGGCGTCGCGTCGCGGCGAGTCCACGAGGTAGTTGGCGTCGCGGGCCTCGGTGTGCATGCGCGACGCGATGGGTCCCCAGTGCCGCCAGACGGGGGGAGGGTCGGCGTCGTCGGTCTCGGCGACGAGGATGCCGGCGTCGCGCAGCGCGTGGACCGCCTTGGTGGCAGCCGCGGCGGCGTCGCCGCCGAACTGGGCGGCGAGCTCGTCGACGTGGGTGAAGTCGTCGAGGCGCTGCAGGAGGTTCATCAGGTCGGGGGTGACGCGCAGCCATCGGCGTTGACCGGGCAGGGCGATCATCAGTCCGCCGCTGTCCCAGCGGCAGACGAGCTGGTCGCGGCGGCGTACCCGCATTTCGATGTGCCTTTCGACGGTAGTCGTAAATGAACGGGATGGTGCCGGACCCGCGTACGGGTCCGGCACCGGGCACGTCAGACGGCCCCGTGGTTCAGCACTTCCTCGTTCGTCTCGACGATCACGATGTCAAACGCCATGGCGCTTACCTCCTCTCCGAAACGGCGGGCTCGGTGCCTCCCGGGACGCGACCGGATCTGTGCAGACCGGAGCGGGTGTCCAGGGGGACAGTGGGGGCCGCGGAGCAGGGACGCGTAATGCGGTCGGCCGACCGGTCCGCGAAGTGGGAAAGCCGCTTCCGGCGCGCTTCCGGAGCCTCCACGGAAATGGTGGAGAAGCGTCCGAGAAATCGTGCCGTCACAACCGCTCCCGTCGTCCGCGCTCACGTGGCGTACAGAGAAGTTAACGAATGCGTGAACCGCTGCCAAGGGGCGGCGGGAAGCCGTCCGTCGGCCGAGAGTGAGATTCGAGCGGGATGCGAGGCGGCCGCGAGGGCGGCGGCCGGGGCGTGCCGTCGAGGCGTCGGCCGTCGCCGCCCCGGTCCGCCGACGCGAGGGAGAAAACCTTCAGTAGCTGGGTCATCCGGCGTAGGCATCTTTCAGATCGCATCGAAGGTCCGCTATATTGCGGGCGTTGTCGATCTCTCCGGCTCTGGATGGCGAGGTACTCATGCGCGATCACCCGACGCTTCGGCGGCGCACCCTGTTGGCGGCCCTCGCCGGGGCCGCGGCCGTGCCCGTCGTCGCCGGCCCCGCCCGGGCCGCGTTGCCCAAGGTCTACCTCGACCCGGGACACGGCGGCACCGACCCCGGGGCGGTCGGCAACGGGCTGCAGGAGAAGGCCCTGACACTGGACATCGCCCTGCAACTGCGCAGCATCCTGCTGGCCAGCTGGAACGTCGACATCCGGATGTCGCGTACGACCGACATCACCCGCAGCCTCGCCTACCGCACCGACGACGCCAACGCGTGGGGCGCCGACGTCTTCGTCAGCGTGCACATCAACTCCGGCGGCGGCACCGGCTTCGAGAGCTACCGGTACCCGACGGCCGACGCCGCCACCGTCAACCTGCACAACGCGGTGCACCCGCGGGTGGTCGCCGGCATGCGATCGGTCGGCTCGATCACCGACCGGGGCCTGAAGACGGCGAACTTCCACGTGCTGCGCGAGACGAACATGCCCGCGATCCTCACCGAGAACCTCTTCATCGACACCCTCGCCGACGCGAACCTGCTCAAGCGGGCCGACCTCATCACCGCCACCGCCCGGGGCCACGCCCAGGGCATCGCCGCCTATCTCGGTCTGGGCGGCACCAATCCGCCCGCCTTCAGCACCACCGTGGACAACGCCACCGCCGGCCGCTTCACGGCGAGCACCAACTGGGGCACCTCCACGTACTCGGCCCAGCGCTACGGGGCCGACTACCGGTTCGCCAACCCGACGCCCGTCAGCGACGCCGCCTGGTTCAAGGTCGACATCCCGGCCGCCGGCAACTACCAGATCGAGGTACGGCATCCGGCCGACCCCGGTTACAGCAGCTCCGCCCCGCACGTCGTCGTCACCGCCTCGGGCAACCAGACGGTCAACGTGGACCAGCGCTCCGGCGGCGGCGTCTGGCGCTCACTCGGCACCTTCCCCCTGGCCGCGGGCGACCGCAACCTGGTGGCGGTGAGCCGGTGGACCAACGCCACGGGCTACGTCGTGGCCGACGCCGTCCGGGTCACCCGGAGGTAGCGGTCGGTCGGCGCCCGGACGTGGGAGAGGGCCGCGATGCCGGCTCGCGGACCGGCTACTGCGTGCACGTCGGCCGGTCCCGCAGCGCGGCCCTCGGAAGGAGGCCGTGCCGGCGGGCCTATCCGCCGATCGGTGGCTGACCTGGCCACCCGGACGTCCGCGCCGACCGCGTCAGCGCGGGGGAGCCCCCGACCGGCGGTGGCCGGGGGCCTCGGCGGCGGTCAGCGCGGCTTCTCGGCGAGGTTCCGGATGCCGTGCAACGTGGCGGTCATGCCCTCGCGCAGGGCCGCCGTCCGGCGTTCGATGATCTCCTCCTCCTGCTCGGGGGCCTGGTCGATGATCAGGCTGAGCCCGGTGCGGCCGGGACCGATCCGCACGGAGTGGGACAGCCGGCAGCCGCCGTCCTCGGCAGTGAGCCGGAACTGCCAGGAGGCGCCCGGGTGCTCCGGGTCGGCGGTGCCGCCGCCGAACCGGTTGTCGGGGTCGAGCACCACCCAACCGATGAGGCGCGGTTCGTCCAACTGCACGATGTGCGAGATGGTGCGCCACTCGCCCAGCGCGGGGTGGTGGTTGTAACCCTCGAACCGGGCGCCGAGCGTCGGCCCCTGCCTGTCGTCCAGCCACCGCACCCGTTGCAGTTCCGGGCTGAACCGTGCGGGTAGCTCGATGTCCGTGACCAGCTCCCACACCGTGGCGGGGTCGGCCGCCAGGTGGAGTTCACACTCGACCGTCGGGCCGTCGACGTAGCGCACGGCACCCTCCTTCGCGTCCTCGGGCCTCAGATCCTCCCACTGAACCCGCCGCCGTAGGGGGCGGCGAGGCTCGCCGATGGCGCCCGCGGCGGCCCGGGCCGGGGCGGGTCCACACCCGCCCGTCGCCGGGTGGCGCCCGGCGGGGTCGACTGTGGACGCCAAGCCGCCGCACGGTGCGTGGGACGGTCGACCGGGGCGGGCGCGTCGGGCCGCCGGGCATCGCGTCGAGGATCGCCAGCCGGGTGCCGTGCGGCGGGGCCCGGCCGGTCACGCGTCCCGGGCGCCGGGTGCCGGCACGCCGCCGCGGTGGCGCTGGGTCAGCACGACGCAGGCGAGCACCAGCAGCGCCGCGCCGACCGGGGCCCCGCCGACGGCCTCGCCGACCAGCAGCGCCGACCAGGCCAGGGTGAGGACGGGCTGGGTGAGCTGCACCTGCCCGATCCGGGCGACGCCCCCGCGAGCGAGGCCCGCGTACCAGGCGAAGAAGCCCAGGAGCATGGAGACGGCGGTGAGGTAGCCGAAGGCCGTCCAGGCGCCCGCGCCGGCGTGCGGCGGGCGGAGCGTGGCGGCCACGACGGTGACGGGCAAGGTGACGGGCAGCGAGAGCAGCAGCGCCCAGCAGATCGTCCTGGCGCCGCCCAGCTCGCGGGCGAGCGCGCCGCCCTCGGCGTATCCCAGGCCGCAGAGCGCGACCGCCGCCAGCAGGTAGAGGTCGGAGTGGGACAGGGCGCCGCCCACCGTGCCGCTGACCACCAGGAAGGCGAGCACCGCCAGCAGCCCGCCGGCGCTGGCGATCCAGAACGGCGGCGGCGGGCGCTCGCCGGCGCGCAGCACCGCGAACACCGCGGTCATCGCGGGCAGCACGGCGATGACGACCGCGCCGTGCGCGGAGGTCTGCGTCGTCAGCGCCAGCGAGGTGAAGAGGGGGAAACCGACGACGACGCCGAGCGCGACCACCGACAGGCGACGCCACTGCGCGGGGCTCGGCCGGGGCGCGCCGGTGCGGCCCAGGTACCCCCATGCCAGCAGCGCCGCGCCGACGGCACGGCCGAAGGCCACGAACCAGGGGTCGAGTTCCTGCACGGCGACGCGGGTCATGGGCAGCGACATGCTGAAGGCCAGTACGCCCACCGCGCCCAGCGCGAGCCCGACGCCGTGGTCCGCTGTTACCGGCCTCCGGGCCGTAACGCTACTCTGGTCTCTCATGGAGAACGGTAACGCGGCCGAGCGCGTCATTCAAGATCTGCGCGGCCTCGTGGCCGGCGCGGCACCGGGGGAGCGGCTGCCCTCCGTGCGGGAGTTGACCGCGAGGCACCGCGCCTCCCCGGTGACCGTCACCGACGCGATCCGCCGACTGGCGGCGGAGGGACTGATCGAGGCGCGGGCCGGCCGGGGCACGTTCGTGGCCGCCGCGCCCGGCCCGCGGCGGACGCCGGACCTGTCCTGGCAGACCGTGGCGCTCGGCCCTCGACCGCCCGGCGAGGAGGACATGCAGGCGTTACTGGCGTTACCGCCCACGGGCGCGATCCCGCTCTCCGGCGGCTACCTCGACCCGGACCTGCAACCGGCCGCCGCGCTGGGCGCCGCGCTCGCCCGCGCCGCCCGGCAGCCCGCGTCGTGGCAACGCGGCCCGACGGAGGGACGCGAGGACCTGCGGGCCTGGTTCGCCCGCGAGTCCGGCGGCGGGCTGAACGCCGGCGACATGGTGATCTGCCCGGGCGGGCAGGCCGCGCTCTCCTCCGCGCTGCGCGCCCTCGCCGTCGCCGGTGACACCCTGCTCGTCGAGTCGCCGACCTATCTCGGCGCGCTGGCCGCGGCCCGCGCGGCGGGGCTGCGGGTCGTCCCCGTCCCCGCCGACGCCGACGGGGTGCGACCCGACCAGCTGGCCGCCGCGTTCGCCCGTACCGGCGCCCGGTTGTTCTACTGCCAGCCGCTGTACGCCAACCCCAGCGGCGCCACCCTGTCGCCGGACCGCCGGGCCGAGGTCCGCGCCGCCGTGCGCGCCGCCGGGGCGTTCCTGATCGAGGACGACTACGCCCGGGACCTCGCGCTCGACGGCGAGGCCCCGCCCCCGCTGGCCGCCGACGACCCGGACGGACACGTCGTCCACCTGCGCTCCCTGACCAAGTCGGCCGCGCCGGGGCTCCGCGTAGCCGCGATCGGCGCCCGCGGCCCGGCCGGCGCCCGGCTGCGGGCGGCCCGCCTGCTCGACGACTTCTTCGTGGCCGGCCCCCTCCAGCAGGCCACGCTGGAGTTCGTCACCTCGCCGGCCTGGGCGCGTCACCGCCGCGCCGTGCGTACGGCGCTGCGGGCACGGCGCGCGGCGCTGCTGGCCGCCCTGCGGCGGCACCTGCCCCCGCTCGTCCCGCAGGCGGTGCCGCGTGGCGGCCTGCACCTGTGGGCCCGCCTGCCGGACGGCACCGACGAGGTGGCGCTGGCCGCCGCCGCGGCCAACGAGGGCGTCGTGGTCTTTCCCGGGCGGCCGTGGTATCCCGCCGAACCCCCGGCGGCGCACCTGCGCCTCACCTACGCGGCCGCGCCGCCGGAGCTCATGGACGAGGCGGTGCGCAGGCTGGCCCGGGCCCTGGGCGGCCGAACGGCGTCCTCCTGACCGGTCAGACGTCGTCCACGCCCACCGTCACGCGGTGGGCGCTGGACCTCCAGTTGGGCAGGGTGAGCACGTCGTACCCGCCGCCGCGCTGGCGCACCACGACGGACACGACGCCGGGGCGTGCCGGCGCGGCCGGGATGAAGACGTCCATGCCCGTCATGAAGGTCTGGCCGAAGAACTCCGGCAGCGGGGCGGTCAGGTCGGTGACGCCGTCACTGCCGTCGTCGAAGGCGAAGATGGCGATCACCCTCTTCGCGCGGGGCGTGTTCGCCGCGTTCAGGACGTCCCGCCCGTTGATCCACAGGTGGTCGCCGGCGTGGCCCTGGTCGCCCCACCACTCCTTCTGGCGCTGGATCGTCAGCGCCGTGTGCCGGTCGCTGGTGTCGACCAGCTCGCCGAGGCCCTCACCCGGCCGGCTGGTCAGCAGGCGCACGAACGCGTCGGACCGCACGAACGGCTGGAAGTAGAAGTGGTGCGTCGCGGCGCCGGCCCGGACGACCGCGAACTCGTAGCGGGCCGAGGCGAGCACCGGCAACGGCCCGAACGAGCCGTCGCCACCCAGCGACACCCGGTACGCGGGCCGGTCCGAGAGCCGGGCGCCGGTCAGGGTGCCGACCGGGTAGACCTCGAGCGTCGCGCCGGTGACGCCGACGTTGCTCGGGAAGAAGACCGCGCGCCCGGAGACCCGGGCGGTTCCGAGGGGCTGCGGCACGATCCGCGTCGTACGCGGCGCGTGGCCCCGGAGGAACCGGAAGATCTCGCCGAACGACTCCCGCGACGAGACCGTCTGGGTGTGGGACTGCTCCGGCAGGTGGACGTTGGTCGCGCCCACGATTGCCCGCGCCGGGTCGCCCTCGCCCCAGATGGCGAGCGTGGGCACGCCCCCCGGCGGTGCCGCGGCGGGTCGCCCGTCGAGGTTGACGTAGTGCGCGACGCGGGCGGCCCGCGCCGGGGAACTGGCGAGGTAGCCCTGCGTGACGAAGGTGCCGAGCGAGTGTGCCAGCAGGTCCACCCGGTCCGCGCCGGTCGCCGCCAGCAGCCGGGAGATCCGCGCGTCCAGCCCCGCGTGGATCTGGGGCAGGGTCGAGGCGACGTTGGGCGAGTCGTACTCGTGCGCCTCGATGGCCTCGATCGGATAGCCGTTGCTGGCCAGGCGCTTGGCCTGGGTCTGGAACTGCGCCGCCGAGCCGGCGCTGCCGTGTATGAAGATCACCGGGCGGTGGCCGGGCGCGGGGGTGGCGGCCCGGGCGGAAGACGGATCGGCGGCGGCGACGGGCCCGGCGACGACGGAGCCGGCGGCGAGCGCGGCCAGGGCCAGCAGGGCGAGCAGTCTCCGGCGAGGAGTGGGCATCGATCCTCCAGGGGCGGTGGGCGGAGTTTTTGCACTCCCGACGCAAATATCCTCCCAGGGTCCCCGGCCGGCGGTCCACACCCCGCCGCGACGGTCGGGCGGGGCCACCCCGAAGCCCTTCCCTACGGGGTTTCGACAGTTGTGCGAAGATTGTCGAGTGTCGTGCCGTGCGGCCCGATCACCGGCTCGCGGCGGGCGGGCGCCACCTCGTACCCCTTGGAGAAACACGATGTCCTTCTCCCCGGCCCGGGTCTTCGCGGCGCTGAACGCGGTACGGCCCCCGGGCGAGGCGTCCCCGATCATGGCCCGTGCCGTCGTGCTCGGCGGCAGCGTCGCCGGGATGCTGGCCGCCCGGGTGCTCTCCGAACACGCGGAGAGCGTCCTCGTCGTCGACCGGGACGACCTGCAGGCGCCCGGCGGGCGGCCGGGCGTGCCACAGGGGACGCAGCTGCACGCGCTGCTGCCCGGCGGCCTCCGCCAGCTCGAGCACCTGTTCCCCGGCTTCCGCGCGGAGGCGTTGGCGCACGGGGCGGTCGAGGCTCCGCCCGCGGCCCGGCGCAGCTACCTGGACCGCCGGCTGAAGGTCGTCGTACCCGACGAGGCCGACAGCCTGGCGGGCAGCCGGCCCCTGCTGGAGGGGCTGATCCGCCGGCAGGTGCTGCGCCTGCCCAACGTCAAGACGCTCACCGCCCGGGCCACGGGTCTCGTGTTCGACGGTGCCGTGACCGTCGGGGTGCGCTGCGACGTCGGCGGCGCCTCCGGCGTCGAGCCCGCTGATCTGGTGGTGGACGCCATGGGGCGTTCGAGCAGGTTGTCCGACTGGTTGGCGCAGGCCGGCTGGGACCGGCCGGTCACCCGCCGGATGACCGTCGACCTCAACTACGCCACGGCCCTGTTCCGGCGCGACGAGGCTCGCCCGGATCCCGCGGTCGTGATGGCCCTGCACAGTCCCGGGACCTCGTCGGACGTGGCCGGGGCCGCGTTCTTCGCCGTCGAGGACGGCCGCTGGATGGCCATGATGGCCGGCTACGGGGAGAGCCGTCCGGGGCGCACCGCGGCGGACTTCGTACGCCGGCTGCGCGAGGACTTCCCGCCGGAGTTCGCCGAGGTCGCCGGGAAGGAGCTGCTCGGCGACGTCCGGACCTACCGGCACGCCGACAGCCGACGCCGGGACTTCCACGGGCTGCGGCGGTTTCCGGCGGGGCTCGTCGGCGTCGGCGACGCGGTCGCCTCGTTCAATCCCGTGTACGGGCAGGGGATGACGGCGGCGGCCCTGCACGCGGCCTGCCTGTCGACGTACCTGCGCTCCGAGCCGGATCTCGGCAGGCCCGCGCGTCGGTTCTTCGCCGCGCAGAAGGTCGTGGTCGACGCCGCCTGGTCGACGTCGACCTCCGCCGACCTGGCGCTGCCCCACGTCACCGGGCCCTACCCGCGCGGCTACCGGCTCTCCAGCTGGCTCGGCCGGCAGATCCTCACGGCGACGGTCACGGACGTGCCGACCGCACGCCGGTTCAACGACGTCGTCTCCATGCGCGAACACCCGAGTTCGCTGGCCAGGCCCGGCGTGATCCTGGGCGCCCTGCGCGCCAACCGCCGGGCCCGCTGAGAGGCGGCCGGCGGATCGGTCCGAGAGCGGCCGGCCGCCGACGCGGCCGCGCTCGTCGGCGGCCCGCCCCGGGCGGCGTGGTCCGGCGCTCGGAGGCGGCCCGCGCCGCCCCGGCGGACCGCCCCTTCGCCTCGTAGCGCCGGCCCTTGGCCTCCCCTCGACCGTTCGCACAGCCTTCCCGGCCGTTCGCCCCGCCCCGTCGACCGTCCGTCTCGTCGGCCCGCCGTTCGCCTCGCTCCGCCGGCCCGTTCGCCTCGCTCCGCCGGCCGATGGTCGGCGTCCGCCGGGCTGGTCCGGTGGCCGGAGCCGGCCCGGCCCGGGGCCGTGGCGGGCGCCACATCCGGCCGGTCGGAAACGGTACGCCGATCGTCGGTGCCGGTCGTTAGTCTGCCTGCGGACTGCTCGTACGTGACAGCTCACAGACGACCGGTCGACGCAGGGCCACCGGCCGGCGCCAACGGTCTACGGCCACCGGTCACCGGCAGCGCCACCGTCACCGGTGCGCGCCGCCGCCCGTCCACGGCCACAACGGGGATTCAGGAGACTTCGTGACACAGCAATCCATCGCGACCTCGGACAAGCTCGACGCCTCGGTGCTCAAGGTGGCGGGAGTCGTCGTCCTGGGCGCGATCATGTCGATCCTCGACGTGACGGTCGTCAGCGTCGCGCTGCCGACCTTCCAGCGCGAGTTCGACGCGACCTACGCCGAGGTCGCCTGGACGATGACCGCCTACACGCTGGCGTTGGCCACGGTCATCCCGCTCAGCGGCTGGGCCGCCGACCGGTTCGGCACCAAGCGGCTCTACATGATCGCGCTGGCCCTGTTCACGATCGGGTCCGGGCTGTGCGCCAACGCGGACACGATCGGGCAGCTGATCGGCTACCGCGTGCTCCAGGGCCTCGGCGGCGGCATGCTCATGCCGCTGGGCATGACGATCATGACCCGGGCGGCCGGGCCGCACCGGATCGGCCGGTTGATGGCCGTCCTCGGCATCCCGATGCTGCTCGGGCCCATCGGGGGCCCGATCCTCGGCGGCTGGTTGATCGACACGGCGAGCTGGCACTGGATCTTCCTGATCAACCTGCCGATCGGCGCGGCGGGTCTCGTCTACGCCGCGCTGGCGCTGCCGAAGGACGCCCCGGAGCCGTCCGAGTCGTTCGACTTCCTCGGCATGCTGATGCTCTCGCCGGGCCTCGCCCTCTTCCTCTACGGCGTCTCCACGCTGCCCGAGACGGGCACCTTCGCCGACACCGAGGTGTGGGCGCCGATGCTGGTCGGCGGGCTGCTCGTCGTCGCCTTCGTCGTCTACTCCTTCCGGCCCCGGCACCCGCTGCTGGACCTGCGGCTCTTCACCAACCGCAACCTCACCCTCGCGTCCCTGACCCTGTTCGTGTTCGTCATCGCGTTCATGGGCGCGGGCCTGCTCTTCCCGAGCTACTTCCTGCAGGTGCGCGGGGAGACGACGCTGACCGCCGGCCTGCTGATGGCCCCCCAGGGCCTCGGCGCGATGGTGACCATGCCGGTGGCCGGGATGCTGGCCGACCGGATGCCCGTCGGGCGTACCGTGCCCTTCGCGCTGGGCCTCATCGCCCTCGGGTTCTTCGCCTTCACCCAGGTCGACACGGAGACGTCGTACGTGCTGCTCTGCGGGTCGCTCTTCGTGATGGGCCTGGGCATGGGCGGCACCATGATGCCGATCATGACCTCCGCGCTGAAGACCCTCAGCGCCCACGAGGTGGCCCGCGGCTCCACCCTGGTCAACATCCTCCAGCAGATCGCGGGCTCCGTCGGCGCCGCGACGATGTCGGTGATCCTCACCAACGAGCTGAACGGCTCCCGGCCGCTGCCCGGGGTGACCGACCCGAACGGCGAGCCGGTGACCGAGGCCGGCCTCGCCACCACCCTCCAGATGCAGCCGGAACTGGCGCAGCAGTTCCCGGTCGAACCGTCGATCCTCGAACGCGGCCTCGACTTCGCCGCCAACTCGTTCGCCAACACGTTCTGGGTCGCGTTCGCGCTGGTGCTGCTCACGTTCGTCCCGGTGGCGTTCCTGCCCCGCCGGCGCGAGCCGTCGCACCTGCTCGACGACGGGCAGGGCGGCCCGGCGAGGACCCCCGTCGCCATCCACTGACACACCGGCCGGGGCACCTCCGGCGGCGCACGCGAGCGGCGGGGCAGCGCCCCGCCGCTCGCGCGTACCCGTCCGGGGCGGCTACGCCGCCGGGGTCGGCTCCGGCGTGCGGTCGGCCGTGGTCCTGTCGCGGCGGGCCGCGACGAGGCCGAAGAGCGCGGCGGTGAAGAACATCAGGGTGCCGTAGATGGCCGACGGCATCGCGATGTCACTGTTGTTCAGCAGGGCCGGGCTGAGCCCGATCGTGATGGCCAGCGTGGCGTTGTGCAGACCGATCTCGAACGACGACGCGACGGACTCCCGGTGCCCGACGCGCAACAGGCGCGGCGCCGCGTACCCGATGGCCAGGCTGATCAGGTTGAACAGCAGGGCGATGAGGCCGACGGCGCCGAGGGTCTCGGCGAACTCCTCCCTGACGCCGAGCACCGCGCCGACGATCACCACGGCCAGGACCACGACGGAGAGGATGCGCACCGGTCGCTGCATGCGCGCGGCGAACGCCGGACGGCGCCGACGGACGATCATCCCGATGGCGATCGGGATGAGCACCAGCGCGAACACCTGGAGCACCTTGCCGAACTGGAGGCCGATCGAGCCGTCCGAGCCCATGAACTCCGCGAGGGAGAGGTTGACGATCAGGGGCAGGGTGAACAGGGCGAGCACCGAGTTGATGGCGGTCAGGGTGACGTTGAGCGCGACGTTTCCCTTGAACAGGTGGCTGTAGAGGCTCGCGGTGCTACCGCCGGGGGAGGCGGCGAGCAACATCATCCCCACGGCCAGTTCCGGGCGCAGGTCGGCGGCGAGCACCAGGCCCAGGCAGATGGCCGGCAGGATGAGCATCTGGCAGACCAGGGAGACGAACACGGCCCGGGGGTAGGCGACGACCCGGCGGAAGTCGTCCACGGTCAGGGTGAGCCCGAGCCCGAGCATGACGATGCCCAGCGCGACGGGGAAGAGCACGATCGACAAACCGGAACTCACGGCGGTGGGCCTCCTGATCGTGGTGCCAAAATTTCACCGGATCCTGACACCACGACCGGGTCCCCGGCATCTCGTCACGTGCGCAATTCCCATGTCAGTCTGGGGTTGACCGGCCGAGGGTCAGGGCCTGTCGCCTCGGTCAGACACATCGAGCCGCGTGCCGGTCGCTGGTAGGGTGCCGCTACGTCGATCCGCAGCCCCGCCCGCGTCGTACGGCCCGATCGGGCCGTGTCGTCGCCCCGGGCCGGGTGCAAGATCTCCACCGAGTCGCCGGAGGGTCTTGCCATGCGTGGATCACCACGGGCCGAGAGGACGACGCCGGGGCGGGGCGGGTGCCTGCTGACCGTCGTCGAGCCCAGCAAGCGGGAAGGCGGCAGCCCGACCGGGGTCGTCGGGCGGTGCCTGGCCCGGCAGCTGCTCGCCGCGGGCCGGCCCGTACGCGTGCTCGCCGAGCCGGGCCAGCGCGGCGGCTGGCCGGACGGGACCGCGCTGGTCGAGGGCTCCATCACCCGGCCCGGGGAGTGCGCCGACGCGTTCGTCGGGGTCGACGCGGTCTTCCTCGCCGGCGCGCACCCGTCGACCGCCGCGCAGGCGTTGTCGCTGATGCGGGACGCCGGCGTCCGCAAGGTCGTCCTGCTCTCCTCGCACGGACCGGAGTACGAGCAGGCCAATCCGCCGGAGACCTGGTTCTGGCTGGCGGTGGAGAAGGCGGTCGAGGGCTCCGGCCTGGCCTGGACCCACGTCCGGCCGTCGGCGGTGATGGGCGCCGTCGTCGAGGGGACCTACCCGGCGACCGGGTCGGACTGGCCGGAGACCGTCCGGGCCGAGGGCGTGGTCCGCGAGGCGTTCCTGCGCGAGGGGCACTACCCGTTCATCCACGAGGAGGACCTGGCCGCCGTCGCGGCCGCCGCCCTGGTCGGCGACGCCTACACCGGCACGGTCCTGGAGGCCGTGGGGTTGCCGTTGAGCACCCGGTCGCGGGTGCGGAGCATCGCCGCCGCCACCGGTCGCGACGTGCGGACGGTCGAGCTGACGCCCGCCGAGAGCGCGGCGGTCTGGCGCGGTCGCGGCTGGCCGGACGGCGCCATCGAGGTGACGCTCTACGCCCTGGCCGAGTACGGCAGGCGGCACGCCGAACTCGTGCGGTGGACGCTGGACCAGCGGCTGTCGGTACGCGACATCATCGGCCGCCCGTTACGCGGCTTCGACGAGTGGGCGGCCCGGCACGTCGCCCTCTTCGCCGACCCGGATCCACCTCGCTGAGCCGGGCGCGCGGCTGCGGCTCTTCGCCGGCGGCCGCCCCGAGCAGCTCACGGGTGTGCCGCCGGCACCGCCCGCGGCACGGTGGCGCGGGTGGCCGGGCCGCCGACGGTCAGGCCCAGCCACGCGGCGAGGTCCCGGAGTTCGTCGCGCACCGCCTCGGTCATCGCGCCGGTGAAGGGTACGTCCCGGTGGATCGCGTCCACACGCAGGACGCCCGCCCCGCGGTCGGCTGCGGCGTCCACCTTCCCGACGAGGCGGTCGTGGTGCAGGATCGGCAGGGCGAAGTAGCCCCAGCGGCGCTTCGCCCTCGGCTTGTACATCTCCAGCAGGTACTCGAAGCCGAACAGCTCCGCGATCCGGGGCCGGTCGTGCACCAGGCGGTCGAACGGGGAGAGCAGGGCGGTGCGTCCGCGGAAGGGCTGCCCTAGCGCGGCCGGGTCCACCCGCCACGTCCCGGGGAGGCCCTCGACGACCGCCCGCTCGCCGGGCAGCCCGGGGGAGTCCGGCACGCCGGGCGGAGCCTTCGCGGCCTCCCGCACGATGCCCAGCGAGCGCAGCCGCCGTTCGTCGCGGATCCGGCGGGCCTCGTCCAGCGGTACGACGGCGGTGCCGGCCGGGTAGACCCGTTCCGCCACGTCCCAGAGGCGCTGCCGGCCACGCCGCCCCGCGACCGCGACCTCGCCGCGCATCGTCAGGAACTCCAGCAGCTGAGTGACGTTGCGGTTGTTGGTCCAGCCCGTCGACGGCCACGGCACCTGGCTGGTGTCCGGGATGTCGCGCGACGGCAGCGGGCCGGCGGAGTCGAGCCGCGCCAGGACGTCGCGGCGGAACCGGTCGTTGGCCCGCAGCCACTCCCGCTGCCTCTCGTTCTCGGGCCAGACCGCCATGGCGGCGAGGAAGAGGGGCAGGTCGCTCATCGGGCGCACCATCGCGCCGTACTCGAACAGCGTCCGGTCCCGCTCCAGCGCCTCCTGGGTGTCCGCCGGCCGGTACGCGGAGCCGAGCCGGCTCCAGGCGACCAGGTCCACGTTGGGCGCCACGGCGGCCGTCGGGTCGATCTGCAACAGGGTGAGCCGCCGCACGACCGCCAGCAGGTCGGTGGGTCGCGGCGCGGTCAGCAGCTGTGCCCGTACGGCGATCCGCCGCGCCTCGTCGCGATCGAGCGTGAGCAACCCCATCGACCGAGCCTAGCGGCCCGCGCGGTCATCCCGACGGGCCGCACGGCGGCCGTGCCGGTGTCCGGCGGCGCGGCGCGCACCCGGGCGGGCGTCGCGCCGAGCCGTCGCGGGCGCCGGCAGGGCCGGTCGGGGATGGCTGCCCCCGACCGGCCCTGCCGTCGAGCGGGGCGACGGCATGCCGCCGCCCACGTGGGGTTCCGTCAGGCGCGCGACCACTTCTGGTTGGCGTCGCCGGTGCAGTCCCACAGCTGGAGCTTGCCCCCGTTGCCGGTGTTGCGGTCCCGCACGTCGACGCAGCGGTTCGCGCTGAGGTTGACCAGGTCACCGGCGGCGTTGAGGGTGAAGCGTTGCGCCGGGTTGCCGTTACAGGTGACGAGGTTGACCTCGGTGCCGTTCGCCGTGCCGGCCCAGGCCGGGTCCATGCACTTGCCCATCGCCCGGACGGTGCCGTCGGAGGCGAACGTCCAGGCCTGCGCGGCGGTGGTGTTGCAGTCCCAGATCTGCAGCCTGGCCCCGTCGACCGGGTTGGCGCTGGGGACGTCGACGCAGCGCCCGCTGAGCGCGCCCCGGATCCGGGTGGTGCCCGGCGGCGGGTTGCCGCCCGAGGTGTAGCCCGAGACGCGCACGTAGTCCACGAGCATCTGCTGCGGGAACTGGGTGGAGGCGTCCGGGTAGCCCGGCCAGTTCCCGCCTACCGCCACGTTGAGGATCATGAAGAAGGGGTGGTCGAACACCCAGCGGTTGCCGCCCAGCCGGCTCGGGTCCACCCGGTGGAACTCGACGCCGTCCAGGTACCAGATGATGGAGTTGGGTTCCCAGTCCACCCGGTAGGTGTGGAAGGCGTCGGCGAGCGGCTGGCCGATGGTGCGGCTGCCGGTGATGCCGCCGCCACCCGAGTAGCCCGGGCCGTGGATGGTGCCGTAGACGGTGTTCGGCTCCCTGCCGATGTTCTCCATGATGTCGATCTCGCCCGCGTTCGGCCAGCCCACGCTGCCCATGTCGTTGCCGAGCATCCAGAACGCCGGCCAGATGCCCTGACCCCGGGGGATCTTGATGCGGGCCTCGAAGCGGCCGTACGCCTGGGTGAAGGTCGCCGCCGTGAGCAGCCGGGCCGAGGTGTACTCGCACCGGCCGTAGTGGCACTGGTAGTTGGCCGGGTTCTCCCGGCGGGCGGTGATCACCAGGTTGCCCTGGCCGTCGTGCACGGCGTTGCTCGTACTGTTGGTGTAGTACTGCCGCTCGTTGTTGCCCCAGCCGCCGCCGCCGATGTCGAAGCGCCACTTGCTCTGGTCGACGGGGGTGCCGGCGGTCGCGTTGAACTCGTCCTGCCAGGTGATCCCCCCGATGGCGGCCTGCGCCGGTTCGGGGTGGACCGGCACGGCGAGGGCCGTGGTGGCGCCGATGATCGCGGTCGCGGCGAGGGCGAGCGCCCACGGCCGGCGGCGGGTACGGACTCTGAACATGTAGGGCCTCCTTCGACTTCGCCGGCGCGACGTCTCTCGCGGCGGACGATCGGCCGGTCGGTGCGGGCGCGACGGTGGACGGGTGCCGGTCAGCCGCGACGCCACTTCTGGTTGGCTCCGCCGACGCAGTCCCACAGGTGCAGGCGGGCGCCGTCCGAGTCGTTCCACTCCTTGATGTCGACGCACTTGTTCGCCTGCGGGTTGACCAGGTCGCCGGCCGCCGAGAGGACGAACTGCTGGGCCGCGTTGCCGCTGCAGTTGGCGATCTGGATGGCCGCGCCGTTGGCGGTGGATCCCCAGGCCACGTCCATGCACTTGTTGTTCTGGGTACGCAGCGTGCCGCCGGTGAAGGTCCACGACTGCGCGGCGGTGCCGTTGCAGGTCCAGGTCTGCAGGGGTACGCCGTCCGAGAAGTTGGAGTTCGGCACGTCGATGCAGCGGTTGTTCCAGTTGCTGATCAGCCGGCTTCCGTCGCCGCCGCCCGTGGTCACCAGGGACAGCCCGTAGACGCCGAGGATCTCGTTGACCGGCTGGAACCAGGTGGTGCCGCCCGTGGAGCAGTTGCCGGAGCCGCCGGACGTCACGCCCTGGGCCTGGTTGCCGGAGACCCAGGCCCCGCCGGAGTCGCCGCCCTCGGCGCAGGCGTTGCTGCGGGTAAGGCCCGACACCGCGCCCTGCGGGTAGTTGACGGTCTCGTTGCGGCCCAGGATGGTGCCGCAGCGCCAGCCGGTCGTACGCCCGGAGCGGCAGACCGAGCTGCCGATCGCCGCGTCCTGCGAGCCGGCGACCGTCACGTTGCCCCCGGAGTAGTTGTTCACCCAGGGCTGCGGCGTCCAGGAGCCGTTGGTGCGCACCCATCCGTAGTCGTTGCCGGGGAACGACGACCCCGCGAAAGTGCCCTGGGAGACGTTGTTGAAGCCGAGGGTCGGGCTGCCGACGCCCCCGCAGTGGCCCGCGGTGACGAAGCCGCCGACGACCGCGAAGCCGACCGAGCAGAGGGTGTTGCCGTTGATCACGTACTGGTCGCCGCCGCGGATGTCGTAGAGCGGCCGGGGCGCGTCGCCGGCTGTGACCACCCGGATCGCGTCCGCGGGGACGCCGCTGGCCCTGGCGTACGCGAGCGCCTCGTCCGTGGCGCCCGGCCGGGCCGTCACGACCACGCTGTTGCGGGCGACGTCGACGTGCCAGCCGTGGACGTCACGGGGGTCGGCGGCGGCGGTGCGCCGGTCGAGGGCGCGCTTGACCGCGTCGAGGGCGCGTTCGCTGCGGGCGACGACCGTGACGTCGGCGCCCTCGGCGCGCACGGTCGTGGCGAGCGCCGCGTCCGTGACGGCGACGGTGAGGCGCTGCCCGCCGGCCGGGATCCACGCGCCGGCGAACGCCGTGCCGAGCTTCGTCCGCAGGCGCCGCTCGACCACCGGCGCCGCCGCCTCGGTGCGCAGGCGTTCGTCGACCTGGGCGGGGGTGAGGCCGAGGTCGCGGCGCATCGCCTCGACCAGGGCGGGGCTGAGGTCGGCAGCGGCGGCGCGGGCCGGGGCAGCGGGGGGAGTGTCGCTCGCGTGGCCCGCCGCCGGGGCGAGGCCGACGAGCAGGAGGGCGGTGGCGACGGGGGTGAGCACGCGCAGTCTTCGAGACAAGAGGGTCCTCCCGGGTGCGGCGAGGTGGCAGACGGAGTCAGAGAGCGCTCTCTTCAAAGAAGTCTGTCGATATACCGACACATCTGTCAAGAAGGTTGCCAGTTGTTACGGGAAGGTCGCCGCGGGCCAGGTCGGGTGGGGCCGGTCGGCCGGGCCGCGTCGGATCAGGCGGGGGAGAGCAGGCCGCGCGCCGCCTCGACCTGGTCGACCGCCCGGCGCAGGGCGGCGACGATCCGGTCCTCGCCCGCGGCGCCGAGCCGGGCCACCGGCACCGACAGGCTGATCGCGTCGGTCGCCGGCGTCGCCAGGGGCACGGCGGTGGCGAAGCAGACGATCCCCTCGGTGTTCTCCTGGCGGTCGACCGCGTACCCGCGCTGCCGGACGGCGGCGAGTTCGGCGCGCAGCGCGTCCGGCTCGGTGATGGTGTGCGCGGTGAGGGCCGGCAGCGGCCGGGCCAGCAGCCGGTCGAGCGCCTCGTCCGGCTGCCCGGCGAGCAGCGCCTTGCCCAGGGCGGTGGCGTGGGCCGGGAGTTGCCGGCCGATCGCGCTGTAGAGCCGTAGCGGGTGCACCGACTCGCGCTTGGCGAGGTAGACGATGTGCGTGCCGTCCAGCCGTCCGAGGTGGACGGTCTCGCCGAACTGCCGTGCCAGGTCGTCGAGCACCCCGCCGAGCAGGCCCACGGTGTCGTCGCTGGTGAGGTATGCGGCGCCGACCTGGAGGGCGCGTACGCCGAGCCCGAAGCGGGTGCCGGTCGGGTCGCTCTCCACCCAGCCGCGCTGGGCCATGGTGCGCAGGATGCCGTGCAGGCTGCTCTTCGGGATGTCCAGCGCCCGGGCCAGGTCGACCAGGGACCGCCGCTGCGGCGAGTCGGCCAGCGCCTCCAGCACCTCCAGCGTCCGGGTGGAGGACTTCACCGGTTGGAACCCGCCGGGCAGCGTCATGACCGCCACTGTAGCGGGGTTGACAGCCGGGCCGACGCGGCTAGGGTCGCATATGTGACTGGCGTACAGAGTGATGAACAAAGGCGGGCGGTCGCGTCGGCCGTCGGCGCGGCCCGGATCCTGCCGGTGGTGGTGCTCGACGACGCCCGCGACGCCGCCCCGCTCGCCGAGGCGCTGGCGCGGGGCGGGCTGGGCTGCGCCGAGGTGACCTTCCGCACCGACGCCGCCGCCGACGCGATCCGCGTGATGGCCGAGCGGCCCGACCTGCTCGTCGGCGCCGGCACCGTGCTGACCCCGGCCCAGGTCGACCGGGCCGTCGAGGCCGGCGCCCGGTTCGTCGTCACCCCCGGGTTCTCCCCGGCGGTCGTGCGGCGCTGCCAGGAGCTGGGCCTGCCCGTCTTCCCCGGCGTCGCCACCGGCACCGAGATCCAGATGGCCCTCGACGCCGGGCTCGACACCGTCAAGTTCTTCCCCGCCGAGCAGCTCGGCGGCGTGCCGATGATCAAGGCTCTGGCCGCGCCGTTCCGCTCGGTCCGGTTCATCCCCACCGGCGGGGTCAACACCGGCAACCTCGGCGACTACCTCGCGGTGCCCGCGGTGCTCGCGGTCGGTGGCACCTGGATGGTCGCCCCGGACCTGATCGCCGCCGGGCGCTGGGACGAGGTCGCCGCCCGCACCGCCGCGGCCGTCGAGGCCGCCCGACCCGCCCCGGAGGCCTGACCGTGCTCCCGATCCGTCCGGCCGGCGAGTGCCGGTACGACCTGGTCTCCCTCGGCGAGATCATGCTCCGGCTCGACCCGGGCGAGGGCCGGGTGCGCACGGCCCGCACCTTCCGGGCCTACGAGGGGGGCGGCGAGTACAACGTGGCACGCGGCCTGCGCCGCTGTTTCGGCCTGCGCACCGCCGTGGTCACCGCGTTCGCCGACAACGAGGTGGGCCGGCTGCTGGAGGACCTCGTGCTGCAGGGCGGGGTGGACACGTCGCTGGTGACCTGGCTGCCCTACGACGGGATCGGGCGCACCGTCCGCAACGGCCTGAACTTCACCGAGCGCGGCTTCGGCGTCCGGGGCGCCGTCGGCACCTCCGACCGTGGCCACAGCGCCGCCAGCCAGCTCCGGCCCGACCAGGTGGACTGGGACCACCTGTTCGGCACGCTGGGCGTGCGGTGGCTGCACACCGGCGGCATCTACGCCGCCCTCTCCGAGACCACCCCGGAGACGATGGAGGCCGCCATGGCCGCCGCCGCCCGGCACGGCACCGTCGTCTCCTACGACCTGAACTACCGGCCCAGCCTCTGGAAGGCGGCGGGCGGGCAGGCCCGCGCGCGGGAGGTCAACCGCCGGCTGGCCCGCTACGTCGACGTGATGATCGGCAACGAGGAGGACTTCACCGCCTCGCTGGGCTTCGAGGTGCCGGGCACCGACGCCTCCCTGTCCCACCTGGAGGTGACCAACTTCCAGCGGATGATCGAGGCGGCCACCAGGGAGTACGACAACTTCAAGGTCGTCGCCACCACCCTGCGTGCGGTCCGCACCGCCACCGTCAACGACTGGGGCGCGATCGCCTGGGCCGACGGGCGGTTCGTCGAGGCGACGCACCGGCCCGGTCTGGAGATCATGGACCGGGTCGGCGGGGGCGACAGCTTCGCCTCCGGCCTGATCTACGGGCTGCTGGAGAAGGGCGACCTGGCCACGGCCGTCGAGTACGGCGCGGCGCACGGCGCGCTCGCGATGACCACGCCGGGCGACACGTCGATGGCCAGCCTGCGCGAGGTGGAGGCGCTCGTCCGGGGTGCCGGAGCGCGCGTGCAGCGCTGAGCGCACCCGGGACCGCCGGGCGGGCGGGGTCGGGTCGGTGTGGCAGGTAGGTGGGCCCGCCGGCCCGGTGCGGCCGTGCGGCGCCGCCGCCCGGGCGGCGGCGGCCCGCGGGCTCGGCCCGGGCGCGTCAGGCCGGGGGCGTCCCCGGGCCGTCCTGGCTGATCAGCGCCCAGACCCCGTCGGTGCCGTCGGCGTCGAGGGCGGCCCGGGTCAGCAGTTCGTCCCAGTGCTGCACGGAGCCGAACTCGGAGCGCCAGGCGAGCACCGGCCGGGTCAGCCCGTGCAGCTCGTGTTCGTGGGTGGTGCCGACGGCGCCGTGCACCTGGTGGGCGTTGCGGACCACCACCGTCGCGGCGTGCCCGACGCAGGACCGGGCCACGGCGACCGCGAAGGGCAGGCCGTCGTCGTCGCCGTGCGCCGCGCGGAGCACCGCGGCGTCCGTGGCGACGCGCGCCAGCGACGTCTCGGCGGCTATGTCCGCCACCAGGGCCTGCACGGCCTGGAAGGCGGCCAACGGCCGCCCGAACTGCGTCCGGGCGGTGGTGTGCGCGACGCAGAGCTCCAGGATCCGCTCCATCGCGGCGCACGTCTGCACCGCCCGGGCGAGCGCCCCCCGCAGCAGCAGCCGGTCGGCGACGTCCGCGTCGACCGGAACCCCGTCGAGCGCGTCGAGGTCGACCGCGACCGCGTCGCGGGGTTCGCCCGCCACGCTCTCGGTCTCGGTGACCGCGACCGCGGCGGCCGGCACGTCGGCCACCCGCCAGCCGCCCGGGCCCGGAAAGAGCGCGACGACGCGCGCGGCGGCGCGCGCCCACGGCACCGCCCTGGCCCGCCCGCGCGGGTCCAGCACGCAGGCGGTACGCAGGGCGGCGTCCGCCGGCAGCCCCGCCCGCTCCAGCAGCCAGCCGGCCAGCAGGTCGTGCTCGGCCAGCGGCAGCGGCACCGCGTGCCGGGCCGCCGCGGCCAGCAACGCCGCCGCCTCCGGCCAGCCGGCGCCCGCGCCGTGCGGCTCGGCCCCGGTGAGCCGGGTCAGCCCCAGCGACTCCAGCAGGCCCCACAGCTCGACGTCGAGCGTCGCGACGAGCCCGGTCCGCGTCGGCCGGTGCGGCGCGAACACCGATTCCAACAGGTCGACCAGGACGGGGTCGACCCGCTCCGGCCCGGTCATCGCCGCATCCCCAGCCCCCGCGCGATGACGCCGCGCAGGATCTCGTTGGTGCCACCGCGCAGCGTGAACCCGGGCCGCTGGAGCAGGCCGGCGGCGAGCAGGTCGGTGAACCGTCCCGGCAGGTCCGCCCGGTCGCCGGAGAGCAGGTCGGCGTGCTCGACGACGTCGCCCTCGGTCGCCGTGCCCAGCAGCTTGACCAGCGCGGCGGCGGTGTCCGCCGGCTCGCCGCGTTCCAGGGCGCCGGAGACCGCCAGCGACATCTGGTGCAGGCCGGCGAGCCGGGCCACGTACCGCCCGGTGTCGGTGTGCCGGGGCAGGAGGCCCGCCCGCACCCCCGCCGCCGTCTCGGCGAGCAGCGGCAACGTGGAGAGGAACCGCTCGGGCCCGCTGCGCTCGTAGCCCAGCTCGGAGTTGACCTGCCGCCAGCCGGCGCCGATCTCGCCGAGCACCATGTCGTCCGGGACGAGGACGTCGTCGAGGAAGACCTCATTGAAGTGCCGGGCGCCGTTCATCGAGGTGATCGGGCGGACGGTGACCCCGGGGCCGCGCAGGTCGACGATGAACTGACTCAGCCCGGCGTGCCGGTCCGCGGTGTCCAGCGGCGCGGACCGGGCCAGCGCGAAGAACGCGTGCGCCCGGTGCGCGCCGGAGGTCCAGACCTTCGTCCCGGTGAGCCGCCAGCCGCCGTCCACCCGGACCGCCCGGGTGCGGACGCTGGCCAGGTCCGAGCCCGAGTCCGGCTCGCTCATGCCGATGCCGAAGTAGCACTCGCCCCGGGCGATGGCCGGCAGGAAACGCCGCTTCTGCGCCTCGGTGCCGAACCTCAGCAGCGTCGGCGCGATCTGCCGGTCGGCGACCCAGTGCGCGGCGACGGGAGCGCCGACCGCGAGCAGCTCCTCGGTGACGACGAAGCGGTGCAGGAAGGTCCGGCCGTGCCCGCCGTACCGGGTGGGGATCGTCATGCCCACCCAGCCCCGGGCGGCGAGGGCACGGGTGAAGTCCTCGTCCCAGCGGGTCAGCCAGGTGTCCACGCCCGGTGTGAACACGCCCCGCGCGATCTGCTCGCGGAGGAACTCGCGTACCCGCCCCCGGAGGGCGGCCAGCTCCGGCGGCGGCGTCGTCACCGGCGGCACCAGCCGGCTGCCCGACCCGCTCACTCGCCGGTGAAGCGCGGTTCGCGCCGGTCGAGGAAGGCCCGGACCGCCTCGTCGTGGTCCCGGGTCTGGTGCGCCAGGGCCTGCATCGCGGCGGAGAGTTCGAGGATGCTGTCGAGGCTCTGGTGCTGGGCCTCGCGCAGCAGCTTCTTGGCCATCCGTACGGCGTGCGGGGGGTTCGCCGCCACCCGGTCGGCGAGCCGGCGCGCCTCGGTGAGCAGCTCCTCGTGCGGCACGACCCGGGAGACCAGACCCCACTCCAGGGCGGTCGCGGCGTCCACCCGGTCGCCGGTCAGCGCCATCTCGGCGGCCCGGGCGGCGCCCACGGCCCGGGGCAGCAGCCAGGCGCCCCCGTCGCCGGGGATGATGCCGAGCTTGACGAAGCTCTCGGCGAAGAACGCCCGCTCCGAGGCGATCCGCAGGTCGCACATGAGCGCCAGGTCGCAGCCGGCGCCGACCGCCGCCCCGTTCACCGCCGCGATCAGCGGCACGTCGCACGCGTACATCGCCCGGGGGATCCGCTGGATGCCGCGCCGGTATCCGTCGCGCAGCTCGTGCGGGGCGCCGCCGAAGAGGCCGACCCGGTCCGCCATGTCCTTGACGTTGCCGCCGGCGGAGAAGGCGCTGCCCGCGCCGGTGAGGACGACCGCCCGGACGCTCCGGTCGGCGTTGACCGCGTCGACCCGGGCGACCAGCGCGTCGATCACGTCGTCGCCGGAGATCGGGTTGCGGGCCTCGGGCAGGTTGATCGTCCACGTCTCGACGAAACCGTCCCGCTCGACGAGAACCGGGTCGTCCACGCGCGTCTCCTCGGTGTGCTGCTGATCTGGCCTGCCCCGAAACCAACCACAAGCCGGCCCGGCGGGCAAGGCGGGGGTGTGGGGCGACCCGTCCGCCGCTCGCGGGGCGTACGGATCATAGGGACGAATCGTCGCGAGGAGGCCGGGCGATCACAGCTGGCGGGACCTCCGGCCCGCGCCGGTGGAACTTGTGGCCGCCGGGAAACGGCGACGGGGCAACTACCGGGAGAGCGATTCGATATATTGCCATGCCTTCACCTGTGAAGGCATGATCAACCGTCCACGCACACGATCACGACCGGGGCGGATCTCGAAAAGGTGCGATCCACGGGGGATTCTTCGGCTCGTCAACTTCGGCTCGTCACCGCCGCGCACGCCGTGTCGACGTACGGCAGCTTCCTGAACATGGTGGCGCTGGGGCTGTTCACGCTGGAGATCACGGGCTCCGCCGCGTACACCGGGATCTTCATGGCGGTCCGGCTGTGCGCCGGCTTCGTGATGGGGCCGGTCGCCGGCACGCTGGTCGGGCGGTACGCGCGGCTCAGGCTCATGATCGGCGGCGACCTGCTGGCGGCGGGCGCGCTCGTGCTGCTGGTCGCGACGCCCTCCGCCGCGCAGCCGACGGTGCTCCACGTGCTCGCCGTGGTCCTCGGCGGCAGTCAGGCCCTGTGGGGAGTCGCGCTGCGCAGCGGGCTGCCCGAGCTGGTCGGTCCGGGCAACCTGGCGCGGGCCAACGCGAACCTGGTGGCGGCCCGTTCGGTGGCCATGCTGCTGGGCTTCGGCAGCGCGGGGATCCTCGTGACCCTGTTCGGCTACCACACCGCGTTCCTGCTCGACGCGACCTCGTTCGCCCTCTCCGCCCTGCTGCTGTCCGCGGTCCGGAGATGGCGTGCGGTGGCGACCCGCCCCGCCGGTCGACCCCCGGAAGGCCCCCGCCGCGGCTCCGGGCTTCGTCGCCTCCTGCCCGCGGTCGCCCCGGTGGTCCTGGCCATGGTCGCGGTGCGGTCCGTCGACGCGTTCGGATCCGCCTCGCACAACGTGGGGCTCCCGGTGTACGCGAACCTGGCCTGGCCCGAGGCACCCGCCGCGTTCGCCGCCCTGTTCACCACGCCCTGGGCGATCGGCAGTCTCGCGGCCGGCAGGTGGTACGCCCGGCGGGCCGCCGGCGCCGCCCGGCCGGGGTCACCGACGGCCTTCGGTATCGCCACCTGCGCGATGTCGCTGCTGTTCGTACTCGCCTTCACCGGGCCGCCGATCTGGCTGATGGTCCCCCTGGCGCTGGCCGCCGGCATGGCGGACGGCTACGCCGAGATCAGCTACACGACCCGCTTGCAGACCGTGGAGGCGTCCCGTCTGCCGCAGCTCGTCGGTCTGGCCACCGCGGCGCAGAACGCCGGGTTCGGCATCGGCATGATCCTCAGCGCCTTCGCGCTCGAACGCCTGGCTCCGCTTCCGGTGGTCGCCCTGGCGCACGGCGCGGCACTCGTCCCCGCCGGCGTCTTCCTCGTCTCCCACGCCCGTCCACCGGTGCGCCGTCCGTACCGACAGCCGACACAGGAAGCCGAGGTGGCGCCGTGAGGTCCGCTCCGTCCGCCGACCGTCCCGCCATCAGCTACGGCGGGGACCTGCCCGGAGCCGCCGACCATCCCCGCACCCTGGACGAGGCGCTGCTGCGGGCGGCCCGGGACTTCCCGCGCGCGGGCATCCGGATCGTGGATCCCGACGGGCACGAGACGTTCGTCGACCACTCGGAGCTTCTCGCCCGGGCGCGCGCGGTGCTGCCCGGTCTGCGGGCGCGCGGCCTGCGGCGCGGATCCCGCGCCATCCTGCGGATCACCTCGGGCGAGCAGTACTGGCCGACGTTCTGGGGCTGCGTCATCGGCGGGATCGTGCCGCTCACGGCCGGCGCGCCCACCGGGTACGACGCGGACAACCCGGCCACCGCCGCCCTCGTGCACGCCTGGCGGGTGCTGGGGGAGCCCGTGGTGCTGGCCGGCGCGGAGGACGCCGAGGCGCTCACCCGGCTGGCGCTGCGGGACCGGGTGGTCGCGGTGCCGGAGCTGACCGCGACGGCCGGTCCCGACCGCCCCGCCGATGGCGAGGCGGGGGACGCCGCTGCGGTCACCGATCCGGACTCGGTGGCGCTGCTGCAGCTCTCCTCGGGCAGCACCGGCCGGCCGAAGGTGATCCCGCTGACGCACCGGGGGCTCTCGGAGTACGCCGTCGGCGCGCGGGAGATGCTCGACATCGGCCCGGCGGACGTGCTGCTCAACTGGCTGCCGCTGGACCACGTCGCCGGCCTGCTCCTCTACCACCTCGGCGGCGTCTTCCTGGGGGCCACCTCCGTGCACGTCGCCACCGAGCGGGTGCTCGAAGATCCGCTGCGCTGGTTGGAGCTGATGTGGCGGCACCGGGTCACGCACAGCTGGGCACCGAACTTCGGCCTGCGGCTGGTGGCCGACGCGGTCGCCCGCGCCCCCGACCGGCGGTGGGACCTCGCCGGGGTGCGCCGCATGGTCAGCGGCGGTGAGCAGTGCCTGCCGGAGACCTTCGACGCCTTCGTCGCGGCCACCGGGGTACCGGCGGAGGCGATGACGGCGGCCTGGGGCATGTCGGAGACCTCCACCGGGATCACCTTCGCCTCCCTCGCCGAGCCCGGCACCCGCCAGCGGATCCGAACGGCCAGCCTGGACGGCGAGCTGGCGTACGCCACGGACGACGACGACCCGGAGGACGTCACCGAACTCCTCTCCGTCGGGCCGCCCGCTCCCGGAGCCACCCTGCGGATCGTCGACACCACCGGAGCGCTGCTTCCCGAGGGCCGCGTCGGCCGGCTCCAGGTCTCGTCCGCACGGGTCACGCCCGGGTATCTCGCCGAGCCCGAGGCGACGCGGTCGGCCTTTCCCGACGGCGACGGCTGGCTGGAGACCGGCGACCTCGCCTTCATGCGGGACGGTCGGATCACCATCACCGGGCGCGCGAAGGAAATGATCATTCTCAACGGCCACAACCTGCCCTGCCACGAGGTCGAGCAGGTGGCGGGGGAGGTGGCCGGGGTGCGTCGCGGGCTGGTGGCCGCCGCGGGCGTACCGGAGCCCCGCACCGGCACCGAGTCGCTGGTGATCTTCTACGTGCCCGACGGGGACGCCGACGTGGCCCCGGCGGGGGTGGCCGGGGCCGTGGGCGCCGCGGTGGCCCGACGCTGGCAGGTCGTGCCCGAGCGGGTGCTGCCGGTCGCCGAGGAGGACTTCCCGCGTACCTCCGGCGGGAAGATCCAGCGCGCGGAGCTGGTCCGGCGCTTCCTGGCCGACCGGTCGCTCGCGCGCGACGGGCGGCCGGCGGCCGGCGCGGCGGTCCCGGCTGGTGAGTCGCCGGTCGGGCCGGGCCGGGCCGAGGCCCGCGCCCTGCTGACGAGCATTCTCACCGACCTGATCGGCGGTCCGGTCGACCCGACGCGCCCGTTCTACGAACTCGGCGTCGGCTCGGTCGGGATCGTCCGCCTCCGGGCCCGCCTGGAGCGGGCACTGGACCGCCGGGTCCCGCAGCCGCTGCTCTTCGCCCACCCGACGGTCGACGCGCTCAGCGCGCACCTCGCCGCCGCGGCGGCCCCGGCGGCAGGGGAGTCTGCCGGCGCGCCGGCAGGGGACCGGCGGATCGCGGTGATCGGCATGGCGGTGCGGTTCCCGGGGGCGCGCACGGTCGAGGACTACTGGGCGAACCTGATCGCCGGGGTGGAGAGCGTCCGCTCCTTCACGGCGGACGAGGTCGTGGCGGCGGGCACCTCGCGGGACACCGTCGCCGCCCCCGGCTTCGTGGCGGCCAGCGGCGTCCTCGACGACGACATCGCCGGCTTCGACGCCGGCTTCTTCTCGATCAGCGCCCGGGAGGCGGAGCTGCTCGACCCGCAGCACCGGCTGTTCCTGGAGACCTGTCACCACGCGCTGGAGGACGCCGGGCACGCGGGCGACGGTCAGGGGCTGCGGACCGGCCTGTACGCCGGCAGCGGCATGAACCTCTACCCGGAGCACACCTATCTCCGCCACCACCTCCGCCCGTTGGCCGGATCCGCCGACCCGGCCGACTCGATGGGCGTCGCGCTCGGCAACCAGCCGGACTTCCTGGCCACGCGGGTGGCGTACCGGCTGGGGCTGACCGGGCCGGCGATCAACGTGCAGAACGCCTGCTCGACCTCGCTGGTGGCGGTGCACCTGGCGGTACGGGCGCTCCTGGACGGCGAAGCCGACCAGGCCGTCGCGGGCGCGGCGGCCGTGCACGTGCCGCAGGTGACGGGCTACCGGCACACGCCGGGATCGATCCTCTCGGCGAGCGGTCGGTGCCGGCCGTTCGACGCCGACGCCGACGGCACGGTGGGCGGCAGCGGCGTCGCCGCCGTGGTGCTCAAGCCGCTCGACCGGGCCCTCGCCGACGGGGACCGCGTCCACGCGGTGATCCTCGGCTCGGCCGTGAACAACGACGGCGCCGGCAAGGTCGGCTTCACCGCGCCCGGGGTGGCCGGCCAGGTCGACGTCGCCCGGCGGGCGCTGGCCGCCGCGCGGATCACGGCGGCGTCGGTCGGCTACGTCGAGGCCCATGGCACGGGCACGGCCCTGGGCGACCCGGTGGAGCACCACGCTCTCGCCGAGGTGTACGCCGCCGGCCGGCCGTTCCTCGGCTCGGTCAAGGCGAACATCGGTCACCTGGACAGCTGCGCCGGCATGGCCGGGCTGGTCAAGGCGATCCTGACGGTGGGCACCGGTCGGGTCCCCCCACAGATCAACTTCGTCCGACCGAATCCGGCGATCGACCTCGCCGAGGGGCCGTTCACGGTGGCCACCCGGCGCACGGAGTGGCCGGCGGACCTGCGACCGCGCCGGGCGGCGGTGAGCGCGCTCGGGGTGGGCGGCACCAACGCCCACGTGATCGTCGAGGAGCCGCCCGAGGCGGTCGGGCATCGGCCGGGCGGGGCGGCGCGCCCCGCGCCGGGGCTGCTGCCCCTGTCGGCGGCCGACCCGTCGGCGCTGGTGGACCTGGCCGCCCGCCACCGCGACCTGCTCCGCAAGGATCCGGGGCTCTCGCTGGCCGACCTGGTCACGAGCGCCGGGCTGCGGCGACGCCACCTCCGGCACCGCCTCGTCGCGCTCGGCACCTCGACCGCCGCGCTGGCCGACAGCCTCGACCGGTACGTCACGGCGGGCGCGGCGGGAGACGTCCCGTCCGGCCGGGTGGACCCGGAGGGCGTCGCCCCGGTCGCGCTGGCCTTCCCGGGGCAGGGCGACCGCCGGTGCGTCATCCTCGATCTCGCCGACCGGTTCCCGGTCGTGCGGGACGTGTGGGACGAGGGGGCCGCCGCCTACCACCGGGCGACCGGCGGCGACCTCGCCGCCCGGCTGCGGGAACGCCCCGGCGGCAGCGGACAGCCGACGGAGGTGGCCCAGCCGGCGCTGGTGCTCACCGCGGTGGCGATCGCCGAGCTGTGGCGGTCGTGGGGGGTCACGCCGAATCTCGTCCTCGGGCACAGCGTGGGGGAGTACGCCGCGCTGGTCGTGGCCGGGTCGCTCTCCCTCACCGACGCGGTCGGGCTGGCCGCGCACCGGGGCCGGCTCCTGCGGGACGCCCTGCCGCCCGGCGCGATGCTCGCGGTGCTGGCCGACGAGGGTACCGTCGGCGAACTGCTGCGCGGGTCGACGGTGGAGATCGCCGCCCGCAACGGGGTGGACCACCACGTCCTCTCCGGCTCCCCCGAGGCCGTGGCGGCGGTCGCCCAGGCGGCCGAGCGTCGCGGCGTGGCGGTCCGCCAGGTCCCGGTCGACCGGGCGTTCCACTCGACGGCGGTGGACGCGGTGCTCGACCGGCTCCGCCGGCTGATCGGCGACGTGGAGTTCGCGCCCACCCGCCTGCCGCTTATCAGCACCCTGGACGGGCGGATACGCCCGCCCGGCTGGCTGCCGGACGCCGAGCACCTGTGCCGGCAGGCGCGGGAGCCGGTCGCCTGGGCCGCGGCCGTGGACACCCTCGCCGAGCAGGGGGTGCGATCGGTCATCGAGGCGGGCGCCGACGGGACGCTGACGGGCATCGCCCGCGCCGCCGCGTCCGACCTGCGGTGGGTGTCGTCCCAGCGTCGGGACGCCCACCCGGTCGACGGGGTGTGGCGGGCGGTCGCCGAGTTGCACGTCGCTGGCTACCCGGTCGACTGGGCCGCGCTCACGGCCGACTGCGGGGGGCGGGCGGTGGCACTGCCGGCCTACCCGTTCCAGCGCCGGCGATTCTGGGTCGACGCGCCCGGGACCGCCGAGTCGGCGCCGGCGGCCGCCGCGCCGGCGCCGCCCCGGCCGCCGACCGGGGACGATGCCGGGGCCGATCCCGTGCTGGCGCGGATCCGGTCCCTCACGGCCGACCGGCTCGGCCTGGACGTGGGCGAGGTCGAGCCGGACCACGCCTTCCTCGACCTGGGCGCCGATTCGCTGCTCCTGATCACCATGTCCCGGGAGCTCGACCACGAGTTCGGGGTACGGGTGCCGGTCCGCGATCTGTTCGCCACCGTCGACACCCCCCGCCGGCTCGCCGAGGTGGTGACCCGCGGTGCCTCGGCCGGGACGGTCGCGCCGGTTGCCCCGCCCGTCGCGCCGGCTCCCGCGCCGGCAGCCCCGCCCGCCGCCCAGCCGGCCGCGCCGGCGCCGACCGTGCCGGCCGGCGGGCCCCGGGAGACGCCGGCCGACCTCGTGGCGATCGTGCACCGCCAGCTCGATCTGATGCGCGAGCAGCTCACGCTCCTCGGCGGTGCCACCAGCGGCGGGAGCAGCAGCATCAGCGGCACCACGATCGGCGGCACCGCCACCAGCGGTGGCGCGGCGCCCGCCGCCGAGCCGTCGGCGTGGCCGGCGCCGGCCGTCCCGGTCGCCGGCACGCCAAACACCGTGGACTTCAGCCTGTACTTCTTCGGCGACTACCCGGACAAGGCCCGCGACGACGCCTACGGGACCATCATCGAGGCCGCGGAGTTCGCCGACACACACGACTTCCACGCGGTGTGGTTGCCCGAGCGGCACTTCCACTCGTTCGGCGGGCTCTTTCCCAATCCCTCCGTGCTCGCCGCGGCCCTCGCGACGCGGACTCGTCGACTGCGACTCAATGCCGGCTCGGTGGTGCTGCCCCTGCACCATCCCGTCCGGGTCGCCGAGGAGTGGTCCATGGTGGACAACCTCTCCGGGGGCAGGGTCGGGCTCGGGTGCGCACCCGGCTGGCACGCCAACGACTTCGTCTTCTACCCGGAGAACTACCCCCGGCACAAGCAGGTGATGTACGACAATCTCGACACCGTGCGGCGGCTCTGGCGCGGCGAGGCGGTCACCGCGCGGTCGGGCAGCGGGGAGGACGTGGACGTCCGCCTGTTCCCCCGCCCGGTGCAGGCCGAACCGCCGACCTTCACGGCCATCGTCGGCAACCCGGACAGCTACCGGGAGGCCGCGCGCCGTGGCCTCGGCGTGGTGACCAACCTGATGACGCAGGACGTCGCCAAGCTGGCCGAGAACGTCGCGCTGTACCGGCGTACCCGCGCCGAACACGGCCTCGACCCCGCCGACGGGCGGGTGGTGGTGCTGCTGCACACCTACCTCGACGACGACGCCGAGCAGGCGCGGGCCACGGCGTTCGAGCCGTTCTGCGCCTACCTGCGCTCCTCGTTCAGCCTGCTCGGTCAGGTGGTCAACAGCCTGGGCATGAACATCGACCTCGCCGACACCCCCGACGAGGACGTCCGGTTCGTGCTGTCCCGCGCCTACGAGCGGTACTGCGAGCGGCGAGCCCTGATCGGTTCTCCGGAGAGCTGCCGGCCGGTGCTCGACGCGGTCCTCGACGCCGGCGCCGACGAGATCGCCTGCTTCGTCGACTTCGGCCTGCCGGCGCAGGCCGTCCGGGACGGCCTGCCGGTCATCGACGCGCTGCGCCGGGCCACGCCCCGTCGACCGGTCCCGACGACCGTCGAGGTCGCCGCACCGGAGTCCGTCGAGACGGTGGCACCGGGGGTCGCGGCGGTCGCCGCACCGGGGCACGTCGAGACCGCGCCGCTGGCCCCCGGCCAGCGGCGGCTGTGGCTGGTCGAGCAGGCGTACCCGGGCACCCCCGCCTACACCGAGGGAGCGGCCGTGCGGCTGAGCGGCGCGCTCGACCCGGGGGCGCTGCGCGGGGCGTTGCAGGACGTCGTCGACCGGCACGCGCCGCTGCGCACGACCTACCGCGAGGTCGACGGGGAGCCGCGCCAGGTCGTCCACCCGACGATGGCGGTGGACCTTCCGGTCCGCGAGCACCCCGGAGCCGACGAGGGGGCCGTGGTGCGGGCGGCGATGGCCCGGGAGAGCGCGCGGGTGTTCGACCTCGTCGAGGGACCGGTCTTCGCGTTCGAACTGCTGCGCTTCTCCCCGACGCGCCACGTCCTGGTGATGTCGTTCCACCACCTGGCCACCGACGGCGCCTCGTACAACGTCCTGACCCGCGAGGTGGGCGTGTGCTACCGGGCGCGCTCCGCCGGCACGACGGCCGTGCTGCCCCCGCTGCCGGTCACCTACCCGGAGCTGGCCCGGGCGCGTGCCGGAACGGCCCGCGACGGTGTGGACAAGCACCTGGCGTACTGGCTGGCCCTGCTCGACCCGCTGCCGCCGACCCTCGTCCTGCCCTCGGACCGGCAGCGGCCGGCGGCTGTCTCGGCGGCCGGCGAGAGCCTCGTCACGGAGATTCCGGTGGAGCTGACCGGACGCGTCCGACGGCTCGCCCGCGCCGAGCGGGTCACCCCGTTCACCACCCTGCTCAGCGCGATCGGGGTGGCGCTGTTCCGGTTCAGCGGCCAACCGGATCTGGTGATCGGCACCGGCATGAGTGGCCGCGACGAGGATTCCGAGGGCCTGATCGGGTTCTTCGTCGACACCGTACCGCTGCGGCTGGACCTCGCCGGCGATCCGACCTTCCGGGAGCTGCTCGCCCGGGTCCAGTACCGCTCGGCGGACGGGTACGAGCACGCGGGTGTCGGATTCGACGACCTCGTCCGCGCGCTCGCCCCGACCCGGGAGGCCGGCCGGCACCCACTCTTCGACGTCGTCGTGGAGTACGAGCGCGGCGGCCCGGCGTTCGTGTTCGACCTGCCGGGGATCACCGCGGAGCCGATCCCGGTGGGCCTGGGCAAGGCGCCGGTCGACCTGATCGTCTACCTGTCGGACGGCGACACCGTGCGCTGCCACGTCGAGTACCGCACCGACGTGTTCGACCGGGCGACGGTGCGCCGGTTCCTGGACTACGTCGAGCGGCTGCTCGACCGGGCGACCCGGCTGCCCGACGAGCCGTTGTCCCGCCTGGCGGCGCACCTCGACGCCCCGGCCGGTCGCCTGCACGGGCCAGGGACGGCCGTCGGCGAAGACCGGCTGCACGAGCTGTTCCTGCGGCAGGCGGCCAGTACCCCGGACGCCGTGGCGGTGGTGAGCGGAACGACCCGGTGGACGTACCGCGAACTGCGCGAGCGGGCCGACCTGCTGGCCCGTCGCATCGCCGCGTCGGGCGTCGGACCCGACGACCTCGTCGCGGTGCTCCTGCCGCGCCGACCGGAGCTGATCGCCGCCCAGCTCGCCGTGCTGATCGCCGGCGCGGGCTTCCTCCCCCTCGATCCGCGGCTGCCCGCCGCCCGGGTGGCCACCCTGCTCGCCGACAGCGGCACCCGGCTGCTGGTCACCACGAGGGACGTGGAGCCGCCGACGGACGCGGTATGCCTGCGGGTCGAGGATCCCGGTGACCCGCACCTGCCGGCTCCGGGCCGGGTGCCGACGGCGGAGCAGGTGGCCTGGTGCGTCCACACGTCCGGCTCGACCGGCCGGCCGAAGGGCGTCCTGGTGCCGCATTCGGCCGCCGTCGACGCCGTGAACTGGCACGTGCGGGCCCTCGCCCTCAGCGCAGCCGACACCGTGGGCCACGCGCTCGGGCTCGGCTTCGACGCGAACCTCGCCGAGATCCATCCGGCACTCGCCGCCGGCGCCACCGTGCATCTCCTACCGGAGGAGGTGCGGGCCGACCCCGAGGCCCTCGTCGAGGAGTGGTCCCGCGGCGGCGTCACGGTGGCCTTCCTGCCGGCGCCGCTCGCCGAGCTGGTCTTCGCGCTTCCGATGCCCGACCGCGCCCCGCGCACCCTCGTCGTGGGCGGCAGCCAGCTCCGGCGTCGGCCGCCCGCCGGGTTCCCGGCCGAGGTGATCAACGCCTACGGCCCGACCGAGGGCAGCATCGTCACCACGGCGGGTCCGGTACGGGCCGACGGCTCCGGGCCGATCGACATCGGCACCCCGGTGGACAACCGCCGGCTGTACCTGCTCGACGGCAACGGTGTGCCGGTCCCACCGGGCGCGGTCGGGGAGCTGTACGTCGGTGGGGCCGGCGTGGCCCGGGGCTACCTCGACCGGCCCGCGGCGACCGCCGCCGCCTTCCTGCCCGATCCCGCCCTGCCCGGGGCGCGGGTCTACCGCACCGGGGACCTGGTCCGGGAACGCGGCGACGGGAGCCTCGAGTTCGTCGGCCGGGTGGACGACCAGGTCAAGATCGCCGGACAGCGGACGGAGCCCGGAGAGTCCGCCGCGGAACTCGCCCTGCTGCCCGGGGTGCGCCAGGCCACCGTCATCGCCCGGCAGGACCGGGGCGACGAGCCGTATCTCGCCGCCTACGTCGTGGCGGACGACGACGGGGGACCGGCGGCGACCCGCGCCGAGCGACTTGCCACCGCGCTGGCCGAGCGCCTTCCCGCACACCTGGTGCCCCGGGCCTGGGTGTTGCTCGACGCCCTGCCCACCACGGACAACGGCAAGGTCGACCGGGCCCGGCTGCCGGAGCCCGCGGCGGCCGACACCGACGACCGGCCCCGCACCGCCGTGGAGCAGCTCGTCCACGACGCGTGGTGCGCCGAGATCGGGGTGGCCCGGCTGCCCGTGGACGTCGCCTTCCTCGCCGCGGGCGGTCACTCCCTGGCGGCCGTACGGCTGGCCAACCGGCTGACGGACCTGCTCGACGTGAGAGTCGGGGTGCACCGGGTGCTGCGCAGCCCGGGCATCCGGGCGATGGCGCGGGACCTGACCGTGGACGGCGGCGTCGAGGTCGTGGACCGGGCGCCGGCGACCCACCAGCAAGAGCTGATGTGGCACCGCCAGCGGCAGCTGCCCAACCCGCCGGCCGTGCACATGGCGGTACGGGTGAACCTGACCGGTCGGCTCGACGCGCCGGCCCTGGAGCGGGCCGTGGACGGCCTGGTCGCCCGGCACGAGGCGTTGCGCACCCGTCTGGTGGAACGTGACGGCGAGCTGGTCCAGGAGGTGCTGGCGGCCCGGGCGGGGACGCTGCCGGTGCGCGATCTCGCCGCCGACGAGGTCGAGCAGTGGTGCGTGCGAACCGGCCGCGAGCCCTTCCCGGACGACACCGGGCCCTGGTTGCGGGCCCGGCTGGCGCGACTGGGCGAGGACTCGTGGGTGCTGATGCTGGTCGTGCACCACCTGCGCGGTGACGGCTGGTCGATGCTCCAGCTGCTCGACGAGCTGGGGCGCGGCTATGCCGCCGAGGTGGGGTCGGGAACGCCTCCCGCCGCCCCCACGGCGCGTTACGTCGACCACGCGCGCCGGCAGCGGGCGGCCGACGTGCCGCCGACCGTCCGGCGGTACTGGCGGGACCGCCTCGCCGGCTCGCCCCGCTCGGTGTCGCTCCCGACCGACCGTCCCCGCCCGGCGCGGCCCTCCGGTCGGGGCAGCGAGTTCACCTTCGACGTCCCGGGCGACCTGACCGACCGCCTGACCGGCCTCGCCGAGCGCTGCGGCACCACCCTCTTTCCGGTCCTGGCCAGCGGGTACGCGCTGCTCGTCGGTGAACTCAGCGGCAGCCGCGACATCGTGCTGGCCTGCCCGTACGCCCACCGCGACGACCGCGAGTACGAGTCGGTCGTCGGCCTGTTCACCAGCCCCCTGCTGCTGCGGCCGCCGCTGGCGCACGCGGCGTCCTTCCCGGAGTTGGTGGCCGGCACGGACCAGGCGTTCCTCGACGCGATCCGGCACCAGCCGGCACCCCTGGCCGACGTGTACGCGGCGGTCGACCCGGACTGGCGGGTCGGCATGCCGCCACCGGTCGCCACGACGTTCTTCGGCTGGAATCCCGCCGTGCCGGACGTGCGGCTGCCGGGGCTCGCGACGCACGCCACCGACCAGGGCCTCGCCTGCGCGCGTCGGGACCTCGCCACGGTCGTCACCCCACGCGAGGGCGGCCTGCGCGGCGTCGTGGAGTACTCGACGGACCTGTTCGACCGGGCGACGGTGGCCGCCTGGTGCGACCGCTTCGTCGCCCTCCTCGCCGCGGCCGCCGAGGAGGGGGTGGGCGGGACGCCTCGCCGGTCGGCGTGACGCAGGGCACCCGTCGTCGCCGGTCGAGCGCGAATGAGCAGGAACTATGGTCGGCCCATGACCCGCCCCCACGTCGACGGGCTGCGCGGCTACGCCATCGCGTGGCCCGAGGGCCCGCGGCGTCTTCGCGGATCGCGCGGGACGGGCCGGGCCTTCGCGCTGTGGGGGTCAGCGCCGGGGCGGGCCGTGCGCCTACGATGCGGCGTATGGCGCTGCTGCACCGGGCGGAACTACGCCCCACGAAGCTTGCACTCCTGACGGCGTGGTTGCCCGGTCGGCCGTGGTACACCGGACCGGAGACCGCCGACATCGAACGGGTGGCGTCCTACCGGTTCGACGATCCGGCCGGCGCCGTCGGCATCGAGACGATGCTCGTCAGGGCCGGGGACGGGCCCGTCCACCAGGTTCCGCTCACCTACCGCGGCGCGCCCCTGGACGGCGCGGACGACTGGCTGGTCGGGACCACCGAGCACTCGGTGCTGGGTCGCCGCTGGGTGTACGACGCGTGCGCGGACCCCGTCTACGCCGCGGCGCTGGCCGCCGCCGTGCTCGCGGATGCCGGGCAGGCGGAGGAGTTCTTCGAGGTCGACGGCCGCCGCGAGCTGCGTGAGCCGTCGATGACGATCACCGGCACCGGCACCGGGGGCGGTGACGTCCCGGCCCTCGGCGCGGTGCGCCGTGTGGTGTGGGGCGACCCCACGCTCATCGTCACGGACACCGTGGAGTTGGCCGTCGTCCGGCGCCTCGACGGCGGCCACCAACCGGCCGGCGCGATGTTAACCGGCACGTGGGACGGTCAGCTGGCGCCACTGCCGCTGGCGTACGCCCGGCCACGCTGAAGCACACCCTCGCCGCGTCGGGGCTGACGGGGCGGGGGTGAGGTGGTGGCGCGCCAGGTCGACGGCGGGCGGTGCCGCCCCTCAGTCACCCAGCCTCTGTCGGGCGAGGAACCTGGGCACCACCATCCGCCACGCCTCCGTCACCAGCTCGGTCATCTGCTCCGGGGCGAGCCGGGCGAGGTGGCAGCACACCCAGTTGAAGCGCAGGTCGGACGCTCCGGGCAGGAAGAACAGATCCGGCTCCGCGGCGACCAGCCCGTCCCGCTGCTCCTTGGGGTAGCCGAAGCCCATCGTCTGCTCGTCGCGCGAGAACGCGACGTAGACGATGGCGCCGACCCGGAACTTCACCCGGTCGCGGACGAGGTGCTCGCTGCTGCGTGGCAGCGTGCGGGCCAGCGCGCGGACATCGGCCACGGTCACCACGGACAGCACCGTAGCGGAGCCCTCCGACAACCCGGGACCGGCGTGACCGCGCGGACGCGGAGGACGGCCTGTCTCCTATTTGTCCGGTAGGAAGATGGCCGTCACGTCACCCGTTCGGCTGCTCACCTCGCGTCGGGCCGTCGACCTGATGCGGGTCGCCTCGCAGCTCTGGCCGCCTGCTCGACGGGATCACCGAGTCCGACCTGCGGGCGGCCGGCTGACCGGTGCGGCACGATCCGCCATGACGCGCGGCCGGTCCCGAAGCGGGGGGACCGGCCGCGACGTCGGGCGGGGACGGGTCAGCCCCAGATGGCGCTCGCCCACTCCGGGTGGTCGACGAAGGGGTTCCGGTTGCCCTGCCAGCGCTCGTGGATCCGCTGGTTGCGGCGCTTCTCGAACGCGTCCGGCGGGTCGGCCCGGTGCCACTGCAACAGCACCGACAGGCGGCCGTGGTAGGGCGCGGTGCCGTTGTTGACCGACTGGTTCAGCTCCAGGTCGGGCCAGCCGTCGGTGCCCTCGTACCGGACCGCCATGTACATGACCATGCGGGCCACGTCGCCCTTGACCGCGTCGCGCGGCTCCCACGAGTCGGCGTCGGTGTAGCAGCCGGGCGCCTCGGCCACGGGGCTGCCGCCGGTGTCGAAGTCCTTGTTGCCGCGCGTCGAGTTGACCGAGACGTCTTCCGGCCGCAGGTGGTGCACGTCGGTCCCCGGGCCGGTCGCGGTGCCGAAGTCGCCGTGCGACTTGGCCCAGACGTGCTCGCGGTTCCAGTCGTCGACGCCGCCGCCGTTGCTGGTCTTGCTCTGCGACCGTCCGGTGTTGAGCAGGATGACGTTGTTGCTGTTCGCCGGGTCCTGGTCGGTGTCGCGCAGCGCCTCCCACACCTGGTCGTAGGAGAGCTTCGTCTGCACCTTGATGATCGAGTGCAGCGCGCCGCGCAGCGCCGTGCCGGACTTGCCCATGGCGTCGGCGTAGTAGGTGGTGTCGTACCCGCCACCGGGCGCGGTGGGGGTGGGAGCCGGCGTAGACGACTGGCTCGGCGAGGGCGCGGTGCCGCCCAGGGTCATCGCCGTCGGGTTCTTCAGGCCGCCGTGGCTGAAGTAGGCGGTCAGCGCGCCGGTGGCGGTGATCCGCTGGCCCCGCAGGCCCGGGTTGGTGAGCAGCCCGAACGTGCTCCGGTAGGCGGCGGTCACCTGGACGTAGAGCATCCTGCCCGGGCCGGTCTCGGCCGCCGTGTCGGCGATCGCGATCGCGGTGTCCGCGGTGAAGCCGGACCGGAGCACCGTCGTGGCGCCGGTCGGTTGGCCGACGACGTATCCGGTGACGGTCGCCGTCCGGCCGTCCTGGGCGGCGAGTGCCTGGGCCACGGTCAGCGTGGTGGCGGCCGACGCCGCCGTCACCGCCACGGATGCCACCAGCACGGCGGCGAGCGCGAAGGCCACCGCCAGACCTCGGGGTGCCGGGCGGGCACTGCTCCTGATATTCATGAGCAGCGATGCTAGCGGTGCGGGCGTGAACGACGGGAGAGCGGACGCCCAACTTTCGGCGAGTCCCGGTCTAGGCGGCCGGACCGCCGCCGGGGCCGGGACTCCCGACGGTGCCGGTCGGCGGCGCGGCGCCGGCGGAGAGGTAGGTGAGGGCCGCCAGCACCCGGCGGTTGGTGTCGTCGCTGGGCGGCAGGCCGAGCTTCGCCAGGATGTTGCCGACGTGCTTGCCGACCGCCGCCTCGCTCACGCGCAGCCGCGCGGCGATCGCCGCGTTGGAGCGGCCCTCCGCGAGCAGCGTGAGCACCTCCCGCTCGCGGGGGGAGAGCGCCGCGAGCGGGTCGCGCGGTCGGTGCAGCAGCCGGCGTACGACGTCGGGATCGACGACCGTGCCGCCGGCGGCGACCGTGCGCAGCTGCCCGGCGAACTCGGCCACCTCGGCGACGCGGTCCTTGAGCAGGTAGCCGACGCCCCGGCCGTCGCCGCTGGCCAGCAGGGCCGAGGCGTACTCGGGCCGCACGTGCTGGCTCAGCACCATGACGGCGAGCCGCGGGCGTTCGGCACGCAGTGCCACGGCGGTACGCAGGCCGTCGTCGCGCAGGCCGGGGGGCATCCTGATGTCGGTCACCACCAGCTCCGGCTCGTACGCCCGGACCGCGTCCCGTAGGCCCGGCGCAGTGCCGACGGCGGCGACCACCTCGAAGTCGAACCTGGCCAGCAGGCTGGCGAGACCCGCCCGCAGCAGGACCTCGTCCTCGGCGAGTACGACCCGGGTCATCGGCGGCACGGCAGCTCCACCCGGACCAGGGTAGGGCCGCCGGGCGGGCTGGCGAGCAGCAGCCGCCCGTCGGCGGCGGCCACCCGGTCGGCGAGGCCGGTGAGGCCGGTGCCGCGCCCCGGGTCGGCCCCGCCGCGCCCGTCGTCGCGGATTTCCACGACGAGTTCTCCGGGGCCCTGGCTGAGCCGGACCTCGGCCCGGGTCGCCCCGGCGTGCCGGACGACGTTGCCCAGCGACTCCGAGACCACGAAGTAGGCGGTGCTCTCGACGAGTTCGGGCAGCGGCTGCCCGAGGTCGGCGCGGACGGTGACCGGGAGCGTGGCCTCACCGGCCAGCTCCCGGACCGCGCCGGCCAGACCGAGGTCGGTGAGGCTCTGCGGGCGGATGCCGTGCACGATCTGCCGGAGCAGGACCATCAGGCCCCTGGCCTGCTCGTGCGCGACGGCGAGCGGCGCTGCGGCGGGGGAGTCCGCGGGCACGTCCAGCCGGGCCAGGCCCAGGTGCAGGGTGAGCGTGGTCAGCCGGGGCTGCACGCCGTCGTGCATGTCGCGCTCGATGCGGCGGCGTTCGGCCTCGTACGCGTCCACCAGCCGCGCCCGCGAGCGGCTGACCTCCCGCAGCGCCGCCGCGTCGGCGGGCCGGCCGAGCAGCCAGCGGGCCACCGCGCCCTGGCTCGCGGCGAGCACGCCGAGCCCGTACCAGAGCACCGGCAGGAGCAGCACCCCGACGACGGCGTAGGGGACGGCCTCACCGGCCGTGTCGACCGTGCTCCAGAGCACGACGACCTCGTCGGCGTCGCCGACCAGCCAGGGGCTGGCGACCAGCGTGAGGTCGAGCAGCACGAGCAGGGTGAACACGGCGTACCCGAGCGGCACGACGCCGCCCAACCAGAAGGTGTGGGCGACCTCCCGCCACGCCGCGGCGTCGGTGTAGCGCGCGGCCAGGCCCCGCCACCGGTACGCGGGCAGCGGCCGCGCGTCCACGAGGCCGAGCCGCTGCCGTTCGACGGCGGTGACCCCGATGCTCACGATCGGGGCCGCCGCCAGCACCGCCAGCGCGCCGACGGTCAGGAACAGCACGAGGGGAAGCTCGACCGGGCGGTCCTGCCGCGCGGCGTTGACCGCCGCCAGCAGGGGTGCCCCGACGACGAGCAGCCCGACGGCGAGCACCCCGGCGACCGGGACGGTGGTGAGCAGGTAGGCCAGCGCGCGCCACGGCCACGGGGAGAGCAGGTAGCCGGGCCGGCGCAACGCCTCGGCCAGGTGCGGAGGTGGGGCGGTCGTCATGGCGCCGACGCTAGTGACGGCGGGACCCGTGCCCCAGCCCACTGGGCGTACCACCGGGGTGTACCCAGCACCACCTCCCGGTCCGGGCGCAGGTGACGGCGTAGGGTGACCTGCGTGGATCAAGAAGACCGCATCGCCCTGTTCCTCGACTACGAGAACCTCGCGCTGGGGGCACGCGACCACCTCGGCGGCGTCGCCTTCGACTTCCGTCCCATCGCCGACGCCCTGGCCGAACGCGGCCGGGTGGTGGTACGCCGGGCGTACGCCGACTGGTCGTACTTCGACGAGGACCGGCGGATGCTGACCCGTTCGCACGTCGAACTCATCGAGATCCCGCAGCGCATGGGCGCCTCGCGCAAGAACGCCGCCGACATCAAGATGGCCGTCGACGCGGTGGAGCTGGCCTTCGAACGCGGGTACATCTCCACGTTCGTGATCTGCACCGGCGACAGCGACTTCACCCCGCTGGTGCACAAGCTTCGGGAGCTGAACAAGCGCGTGATCGGCGTCGGGGTGGAGAAGTCGACCTCGGCGCTCCTGCCGCCGGCCTGCGACGAGTTCCTCTACTACGACCGGCTGGAGGGCATCGACACCCCGCCCGCCCGGGGCCGGCGGGGCCGCCCGGTCCGGCTGCCCACCCTCGACGCGCAGCAGGTGGAGCAGGAGTCCGAGCCGCAGCCGACGGCCGAGGAGGCCGCCCGCGACGTCGACACGCTCGCCGTGCAGGTGGCCCAGACGGTGGCCGGCCTCCAGGGCAGTTCCAGCGGCGAGGTGACCGCGTCGACGCTGAAGCGCACCCTGCTGCGCAAGGACCCGACGTTCAGCGAGTCCGACTACGGGTTCCGCACCTTCGGGGAGCTGCTGCGGCACCTCGCCGGGCACAACGTGGTCGAGTTGGCGGAGGGCCCCGCCAAGGGCGACCCCGAGGTCTCCCTGCCCGAGCACGGCGACCGGGAGGTGGCGTTCGGGCTGCTCCGTACGGTGGTCTCGGACCTGGCCGGGGAGGAGGGCGCGGTGGCGCTCTCGGGCCTCAAGAACCAGCTGCGCCGGGCGCGGGCCGACTTCAGTGAGAAGAAGCTGGGCTACCGCAGCTTTCTCCAGTTCTGCAAGGCCGCCGCCACCAGCGGTGTCGTGGACCTGCGGTGGAGCCCCGAGGCCGACGACTACCTCCTGACCCCCCGGGCCGCCTGACCGACTCCGGGCGGGGACGGCACAGTGGACCGCCCCGCCCCGCCCCGCCTGGACATCCCACGGGCGCCATTTCCTCCTGCGACGTTTAGAGCACCGGTGGTTCGGAGAAGTGCTGGGCGCGCGGGCAGCGACGCCCGCCGGCTCGCAGGAGGAGAATCAGATGACACGGATGGCGCGTGCTGCCGCGCTCGTCGGGGTGCTCGCCCTGACGGTCAGCGGATGCGGAGGCGTCGGCGGTGGCGACGAGGGGGGCGGTGGCACCGCGACCAGCGGGACCCTCTCCACCATGGGCTTCGGCCTCTCCGACGAGATCGCGACCACGCGCGTCGACGCGTTCAAGCGCGACAACCCGGACGTCGACCTGAAGATCACCGAGGGGGCCTTCGACGAGCAGCAGTTCCTCTCCGCGGTCGCCTCCGGCAATCCGCCGGACCTGGTCTACATGGACCGCAAGCTGATCGGCACGTACGCCAAGCGCGGCTCCATCCAGCCGCTGACCGACTGCGTCGACAAGCAGGACGTCGACATGGGGCAGTACCGGCCGGCGGCGCGCGAGCAGGTCACCCTCGACGGCACCGTCTACGGCATCCCCGAGTTCTCCAGCGTCCGGGTGGTCTACCTCAACGAGGCACTGCTCAAGCAGGCGGGCCTGAGCGCCGCCGACGTCGACCTGGCGAACTGGGCGGGGCTGCCGGCGCTCAACGCCAAGCTGGCCAAGGTCTCCGACGGCCGGCTCTCCCGCATCGGCATCGACCCGAAGATCCCCGAGTTCCTGCCCATGTGGGCCAAGGCCAACGGCGTCGACATGCTCTCCGCCGACGGCACCAAGGCCAACCTCGACGACCCGAAGGTGGCCGAGGCGCTCACCACCGGCCTGAAGCTGATCCAGGACCAGGCCGGCTGGGGTAAATTCAAGTCCTTCCGGGACACCTTCGACTTCTTCGGCGCGCAGAACCCCCTCGCGAAGAACCAGATCGTCGCCTGGCCGATGGAGGAGTGGTTCCTCAACCAGGCCGCCAAGAACAGCCCGAACGCCGAACTGGTGGTCAAGCCCTTCGTCGACCGGCAGGGCAAGCCGCTGACCCTCTCCTCGGGGCTGGGCTGGGTGGTGCCCAAGGGCGCGAAGAACCCGGACGCCGCGTGCGCCTTCGTCAAGAAGGTGACCGCCACCGACACCTGGGTCGCCGCCGCCAAGGCCCGCGCCGACGCGCGCAAGAGCGCCGGGCAGCCGTTCACCGGCGTCTACACCGGCAACGTCGCCGCCGACCAGCGGATCTTCGACGAGCTCTACCAGCCCACCGGCAACAAGCGCTTCGACGACGCGGTGGCCACCATCCGCTCGGTGCAGGACGCCGCGTTCGCCATGCCGGCCTCGCCCGCCGGCGCGGAGTTCGACAAGGCCTGGACCGACGCCGTCAACCGGGTGCTCTCCGGGCAGTCGCAGCCGGCGGAGGCACTGGCCCGGGCCCAGCAGGAGGCGACCGCCGCACTCGACAAGGCGTCGAAGTAGCCCCCGGCGATGGCCACCACCATCCCCGCTCCCGCCGGCCGGCGGCGTCGTACGCCGCTGGCCCGGCGGGAGGCGCGCTGGGCGTTCCTCTTCCTGGCGCCGTGGATCGTCGGGTTCCTGGTCTTCAACGCCGGGCCGATGATCGCCAGCGCCTGGCTCAGCTTCACCGAGTACGACGCGATCAACGCGCCCCGGTACACCGGCCTGGACAACTACCGCGAGCTGATGTCCGACCCGATGGTGGCGCGCAGCCTGGGCAACACCGTGTACTACACGGTCCTGCACGTCCCGCTGGTGATGGCCATCTCGCTGGGGCTGGCGCTGCTGCTCAAGCGGGTGGGACGGTTGCAGGGCTTCTTCCGTACCGTCTTCTATCTGCCGGTGATGACCCCGGCGGTGGCCGTGGGCATCCTGTTCCTGCTCCTGCTCAACACCCAGGACGGCCTGATCAACCGGGGCCTCGCCCTGGTCGGCGTCGAGGGCCCGAGCTGGACCACCGACCCGGACTGGGTGATGCCCGGCATCGTGCTGATGAGCCTGTGGAGCCTCGGCTCCACCGTGATCATCTACCTGGCCGCGCTGCAGAACGTGCCGCGCGACCTGTACGAGGCGGCGAGCATCGACGGCGCCGGCGGCTGGGCCCGGTTCCGGCACGTGACGCTGCCGATGATCTCCGGCGCGCTGTTCTTCACGCTGATCGTTAACACGATCTCGTCCCTGCAGATGTTCACCGAGGTCTACACGATGTACTTCGGCAACCGGCAGACGCAGGGCGCGTTCAACAGCGACGCGGCGTCGTTCTACGTGATCCACCTGTTCCAGGAGGCGTTCCAGTTCCTGCACATGGGCTTCGCCTCCGCCATGGCCTGGCTGCTCTTCCTGATCATCATGATCATCACGCTGGTGCAGGTGAAGCTCGGCAACCGGTTCGTCTACTACGAGGGGGACCAGCCGTGACCGCCACCGTCGAGCGGGCGGTCGCCGCCCCCGTACGCCCGGGCGAGCCCGGGAAGGCCGACCGCCGGGCGGCGGCCGAGGAGGGCCGTCGCCCGCTCTGGCAGCGGGTGCTCTTCGTCGTCGCGCTCGTCGGTGCCGCCACGGTGTTCATGCTGCCGTTCGTCTGGCTGGTCGGCGCCTCCCTGCGGCCCCGCGAGTACGTCTTCTCCGGCGGGTTCCTGCCGACGCCGTTCGCACCGGAGAACTACGCCGACGCGTGGCAGGCGGTGCCGATGGTGGGCTGGCTGCTCAACAGCCTGGTGGTCGGCACGGCGGCGGCGTTGGCGGTGACGATCTCCAGCGCCTGGGTGGCGTTCGGCTTCGCGTACTTCCGGTTCCCGGGGCGCGACCTGCTCTTCGGCCTGGTGCTGGCGACGATGATGCTGCCGTTCGCGGTGACCATGATCCCGACCTACCTGATCTGGTCGGAACTGCGGCTGACCGGCACCCAGGTGCCGCTGTGGGCGGGCAACCTGTTCGGCTCGGCGTTCTACATCTTCCTGCTGCGGCAGTTCCTGCTCTCGTTGCCCCGCGAGTACTTCGAGGCGGCCCGGGTCGACGGGGCGAGCTATCCGCAGTTGTTCTGGAAGATGGCCTTCCCGTTGATCCGCCCCGCCCTGCTGGTGGCCTTCGTCTTCGAGTTCAAGGCGAGCTGGACGGACCTGATGAAGCCGCTGATCTACCTGCGCGACGAGGAGCTGTACACCCTCCCGCGCGGCCTGAAGGTGGTACTGGACCGCTTCGGCTACGGCGGCGAGCAGCAGTGGGAGATCGTGCTGGCGGGCAGCGTCATCGCGACCGTGCCGATGCTGGTGCTCTTCTTCCTCGCCCAGCGCCACTTCGTCGAGGGGATCGCCACCACCGGCCGCAAGGGTTGATCCCGCGCCGGGCCCGGCCCGCCCCGTCGAGCGGGTCGGGCCGGGTACGTGCCGGCTCAGGGGATGGCCACCCCGTACGCGGCCAGGATCTCGGTGATCGGCTGGTAGTAGGTGGTGCCGCCGGTGGTGCAGTTGCCGCTGCCGCCGGAGAGGATGCCGAGGATCACGCCGGTGGCCGGGACGTAGAGCGGGCCGCCGCTGTCGCCCGGCTCGGCGCAGATGTTGGTCCGGATCAGGCCGGTGACGCTGCCCTGGGCGTAGTTGACTGTCGCGTTGAGCCCGGTGACCGTGCCGCAACGCACCCCGGTCGTGGAGCCGCTGCGGCAGACCGTCTGGCCGACCTGGGCGTTGCCGGCGCCGTTGATGGTGAGCAGACCGGGGTAGGTGTAGACGGCGCTGGGGTGGGCGACCCGGCCGGTGTAGCGGACCAGCCCGTAGTCGTTGCCGGGGAAGCTGCTGCCCGCCCGGCTGCCCAGGACGGTGCTCTGCGCGCCGTCGGCGTACCAGGTGGTGGCGGCGGCGGTGCAGTGGCCGGCGGTGACGAAGTAGTAGGTGCTGCCGCTGCGGACGTTGGCGCCGAGCGAGCAGCGCCCGCCGCCGCCGTAGATCGCCTGTCCGCCGGCGATGAGGAGGCGCAGCTCGCCCGGCTCCCGGCGCAGCACCGCCCCGGCCCGGGCGGCGGTCGCCCGCAGCGCCGCGAGCTCCGGGGCGGGGACGGTGTCGTCGACGGTCAGGGTCATCCGGCCGGTCGCGGGGTCGAACCCGAGGGCGGTGCCGGCGGTGCGGACCTCCGCCAGCGCGGCCGTGGCGTCGGCGTGGCCGGGGGCGGCGTGGGCGGGTGTCGGCAGGCCGAGCAGCAGCGCGGCGAGCAGGAGCAGGGCGGGCGGGAGACGACGCATCGAACCTCCATGGATCCGTACCTGTCGATTCCCTACAGGATCCACCCGCGGGCGAGGCGCGGACAAGGCGCATGCGCGGTCCGCCTGCCCGGCGCGCCGCCGGACGCGCCGGGCCGCCCCCGTCAGCGAGGCGGACGGCGGACGACGGACGGCGTGGTGACGGTCGGCCACGAGCGCGACGAGGGGTGCGGGTCGGACCCGCCGACGTCGTCCGGTCAGGGCAGCGGGTGGCAGATGCCCCGGGCGTGGTCGGTGAGGGCCGCGCCGACCACGGTGGCCTCCAGCGGCAGCACCTCCAGGCAGCGGCGTACGGCGGCGGCCATCAGGGCGTTGGGCACCCGCATCGAGAGCGTGCAGTGCGGGACCCAACGCCCGGGCTGGTAGTGCTCGACCAGCCCGATCCCCGCCTCGGCCAGCAGATGGTGCACCCGCGCGTGGTGCGCCAGCAGGTCGGCGGTGGGGGTCGGGCCCAGCCAGAGCACCCGGCCGACGAACTGCCCGGCGTGCTGGAAGCTCAGCCGCAGGGGCGCGGCCACCACCGTGGCGCGCAGCGCCGCCGTCACCCGCTCGGGGTCGAAGCGGGGCGCGACGGCGAGCGAGACGTGCGGGCGGTGGCGCTGCTCCAGCAGCGACCGCATGCTCTGCACCCCCTCGGACTCCAGGGCGTCCCAGAGCACCCGGATCCGCCGGGTGGCGTCGGTGTCCAGGTAGAGCTCCAGCGCCGCGACCACATGATCATCGTAGGGGCGTGGTGGTCACGGTACGACGACCGCCCCGCCCTCGGCAGCGCCGTCGCGCGTGCTCCGGTGCGCGACGACCGCCTCCTCCGGCGGACAGCTGCCCGCTCCCGGTCGCACCGGGCCCGGTGCGTCCCGGTGCGGCCCGTCCGGCCGGCCGGTGTCATCCGTGGGGCCGCGTCCCCCCGGGGTGCGCGGCGGCCGCGTGGCGTGGCGCGACGGCACCGCCGCGGGCGGCCCGGTGGGCCGGCCCACCGGGCCGCCCCCGGGTGGGCCGGCGCCCCGGGCGGCCGACCGGGCGCCGGGTGGGCCGGGGCGCCCGGGGTCGCCGGCCAGCACCCGGC
>NZ_JBAKHV010000008.1:0-132788 GCF_036906775.1 Micromonospora sp. CPCC 205561
GCCTGCCGGGGCGTCGCCGGAGCCGGGCCGGCGACGCCGGCGGCCCCCGGGGCGGCGGCGGGCGGCGCGGCGGCGCCCAGCACCGTCCCCGCCGTGGCCACCGTGCCCAACCCCAACGCGGTCCTGCGGTTCAGCCGGATAGTCAATCGTCTCTCCCGTCGTGGCGCTGCGGAGCCTTCTCCGGCCCACCACCCTAGGCGAGAGGATCGACGTCGGTGGTCCCGCGAGGAGGTCACCGCAGCCGGCGCCGCACGGCCGCGACGACCGGGCCGGGGAGCTCGCCGACGGCCCGCGCCACCCTGCCGAGGTCGGGCACCCAGCCGCCGCGTACCGCCGTGCTGGCCGGGTCGGGGGCGAACACCACGCCGTCGTGCGGCGCGACGGCGCGGCCGGTCAGCGCGGCCAGCCGCATCAGCGGCCCGACGAGGGCGTCGTAGACGCCCGGCAGCACGGTGAAGCCGACGCGCATGACCAGGTTCACCCGGCCGACCGACACCTCGCGGCGGGGCCGCTCGGCGCAGTCCACGATGGCCCGCGCCACCCGCTGCGGCGTGGTGACCGGTGGCGGCGGCCGGCCGGTTCGGCCGAGGTAGTTCGCGGCCCGCTGGTAGACCGGGGTGTCCACGCTGCCCGGATTCACGATGCAGACGTGCACGCCGGGCGTCTCCCGGGCCTCCTGCTGCAACGTGCGGACCAGCCCCTGCAACCCCCACTTGCTCGCCACGTAGCCGCTCAGGTAGGGCGCCGTGATGTGCCCCAGCACCGAGCCGGCGAAGATGAGGGTCCCGGCGCCGTCGGCCCGGAAGCGACGCAGCGCGACCCGGGCCACCGCGGCGGCGGCGAGCAGGTCGGTGCGGAGCACCTGGTCGAAGACCCGCTCCGGAATCTCCTCGAACCGGCCGTACACCATCACCGCCGCCGTGTGCACCCAGACGTCGATGCCGCCGAACCGGTCCCGGGCCGCCTCGGCGAGCGCGGCCGGGGCGCCCTCGGCGGTGACGTCGGTGGGCACGTCCAGCACCTCGGCGCCGGCGGCCCGGCACTCGTCGGCGATCGCGGCGAGGGGGCCGGCGGAGCGGGCGGCGAGGACGAGACGGTCGCCGCGCTCCGCGAAGGCGCGGGCCGCCGCCCGGCCGATCCCGCTGCTCGCGCCGGTCACGACCACCGTCCGGGTCACGGCGCGAGCACGACCTTGACGCAGCCGTCCTCCTTCTTCTGGAACATCTCGTACGCCTGCGGCGCCTGCGCGAGCGGCATCCGGTGGGTACGCAGGTCCTCCACGCCCAGCGGGTCGTCGTCGCCGGCGAGCAGCGGGATGATCTCGTCGGTCCACCGGCGCACGTGGCACTGCCCCATCCGCAGCTGGACGCCCCGGTCGAACATCTCCATCAGCGGCATCGGGTCGACCTCGCCGCCGTACACGCCGGAGATGGAGACGGTGCCGCCGCGCCGCACGGCCTTGAGCGCGGCCTTGAGCACGACCAGCCGGTCGACGCCGACCTTGTCGGTCATCGTCCGGGCGAGCCGGTCGGGCAGCAGCCCGGCGGCGGTCTGGGCGAGCTTCCCGGCGGGGGCGCCGTGGGCCTCCATGCCCACCGCGTCGATGACCGCGTCCGGGCCACGCCCGTCGACGAGGTCGATCAGGGCGGTCGGTACGTCGTCCAGCTCGCTGACGTCGAGCACCTCGACGCCGTGCCGGCGGGCCATCGCCAGCCGCTCCGGAACCAGGTCCAGCCCGATCACCCGGTCGGCGCCGAGGTGTCGGCCGATGCGGGCGCAGAGCTGGCCGACCGGCCCGAGCCCGAAGACGGCGAGGGTGCCGCCGCGCGGGGTGTCGGCGTACCTCACCGCCTGCCAGGCGGTCGGCAGGATGTCGGACAGGTAGAGCCAGCGCTCGTCGGGCCCGGTCTGCGGCACCTTGACGGGGCCGAACTGGGCGTGCGGCACGCGCAGGTACTCGGCCTGCCCGCCGGGCACCGAGCCGTAGAGCGAGGTGTAGCCGAACAGGGCGGCGCCCTTGCCCTCGGCGGTGACCTGGGTGGTCTCGCACTGCGCGTACAGCTGGCGGTCACACATCCAGCAGGAGCCGCAGGAGATGTTGAACGGCACCACCACCCGGTCGCCCGGCTTGAGGCGGGTCACCCCCGGGCCCACCTCCTCGACGACGCCCATCGGCTCGTGGCCGAGGACGTCGCCCGGCTTCAGGAACGGCCCGAGCACCTCGTACAGGTGCAGGTCGGAGCCGCAGATCGCGGTCGAGGTGATCCGGACGATCGCGTCCGTCGGCTCCTCGATCCGCGGATCGGGCACCTCTTCCACCCGTACGTCCCGTTTGCCCTGCCAGGTCAGTGCCTTCATGTCCGGTCGCCCCTCCTCGTCACCGTCCCCGACTGCTACCCGCGCTGGACGGGTTGAACCGGTCCCGGCCGTGGCGACGCCGCGGGCGGCGGCCGGTCGAGAACCCACCCCGGGACCGCCGGGTCCGCCTGCCGTCGACCCGACCCCGACAGGGCAACGGGTTGCCCGACGTCGCCTTTCGAGCTGATGTCGCAGACGACTCACTGCCCGGAGAGCGTGCCCCGGCGGGGTGTCGGGCGCCGGCCGGCGGCGGTACCGCCGCCGGGCGTCCCGGTCCTCGGCGCGCGCCCCGGGCGGGCTGCCCGGTGGTCGACGCCGGTGACGCGCCGATGGCGATGTCGCAGACGACTCAGCTCGAAAGGGCCGCCGGGGGAGTACCCCGGCGGGATCCGGCGGGCCTCCGGTGCGACCCCGCGGCGGGCGCGCGTGGGCGGGTTCGGGGACACAAGGGCCGCCGCACCCGGGACCGGGTGCGGCGGCCCTTTGCGGCTTCTCGCCCGCGAGGTGCCCCGGAGGGTCAGGTTCCGGGGGTGTTGTCGCCCCGCTTCGAGGTGGCCATCAGGTAGTCGCGGTTGAGCCGGCCGATGGTGTTCAGCGGGATGCCCTTGGGGCAGACCACGGTGCACTCGCCGGCGTTGGTGCAGCCGCCGAAGCCGGCCTCGTCGTGCGCGTCGACCATGCCGACCACCCGGGTGTAGCGCTCCGGCTGGCCCTGCGGCAGCAGCGAGAGCTGGGTGACCTTCGCCGCCGTGAAGAGCATGCCGGAGCCGTTCGGGCAGGCGGCCACGCAGGCGCCGCAGGCGATGCACTCCGCCGCCTCGAAGGCGGCCTCCGCGTTGGCCTTGGCGACCGGGGTGGAGTGCGCCTCGGGGGCGCTGCCGGTCGGCGCGGTGATGTAGCCGCCGGCCGCGATGATCTTGTCGAAGGCGCCCCGGTTGACCACCAGGTCCTTGATCACCGGGAAGGCCCGGGCCCGCCACGGTTCGATGTCGATCGTCTCGCCGTCGGAGAACTGCCGCATGTGCAGCTGGCAGGCGGTGGTGCCGCGCTGCGGCCCGTGCGCGTCCCCGTTGATCATCAGGCCGCACATGCCGCAGATGCCCTCGCGGCAGTCGTGGTCGAAGGCCACCGGCTCCTCGCCGGCGAGGATCAGCCGCTCGTTGAGTACGTCGAGCATCTCCAGGAACGACATGTCCGGGGAGACGTCGTCGACCTTGTAGGTCACCATCCGACCCTTGTCCTCGGGGCCGGACTGGCGCCAGATGCGCAGGGTCAGGTTCACTTGTAGCTCCGCTGCGTGGGGTGGACGTATTCGAAGTTCAGGTCTTCCTTGTGCAGCACCGAGGGCTCGCCGGTGGCGGTGAACTCCCAGGCCGCCACGTACGCGAAGCGGTCGTCGTCGCGCTCGGCCTCACCGTCGGGCGTCTGGTGCTCGGCCCGGAAGTGACCGCCGCAGGACTCCTCGCGGTGCAGGGCGTCGATGCACATCAGCTCCGCCAGCTCGAAGAAGTCGGCCACCCGGCCGGCCTTCTCCAGCGACTGGTTGAGCCCCTCGCCGCTGCCCGGCACCCGGACGCGCTGCCAGAACTGCTCGCGCAGCGCGCGGATCTCGTCGATCGCCTTGCGCAGCCCGGCCTCGCTGCGCTCCATGCCGCAGTGCTCCCACATGATCTGGCCCAGCTCACGGTGGAAGGAGTCCACCGTCCGGTCGCCGTCGACGGCCAGCAGCCGCTGGATCCGGTCCTCGACGTCGGCGCGGGCCTGCACGGCCGCCGGGTGCGTGGCGTCGACCTTCTCGAACGGGCCGGCCGCCAGGTAGTGGGCGATGGTGTTCGGCAGCACGAAGTAGCCGTCGGCGAGTCCCTGCATCAGCGCCGAGGCGCCGAGCCGGTTCGCGCCGTGGTCGGAGAAGTTCGCCTCGCCGATCACGAAGAGGCCCGGGATGGAGGACTGGAGGTCGTAGTCGACCCAGAGCCCGCCCATCGTGTAGTGCACGGCGGGGTAGATCCGCATCGGCACCTCGTACGGGTCCTCACCGGTGATCCGCTCGTACATCTCGAAGAGGTTGCCGTACTTGGCCTCGATGGCCTTGCGGCCGAGCCGGTCGATCGCGTCGGCGAAGTCCAGGTAGACGCCGAGCCCGGTCTGGCCGACGCCGCGTCCCTCGTCGCAGACGTTCTTGGCGGCGCGCGACGCGATGTCGCGGGGGACCAGGTTGCCGAAGGAGGGGTAGATCCGCTCCAGGTAGTAGTCGCGCTCGTCCTCGGGGATGTCCTGCGGGCTGCGGGTGTCGCCCTTGGCCCTGGGCACCCAGACCCGGCCGTCGTTGCGCAGCGACTCGCTCATCAGGGTCAGCTTCGACTGGTGGTCGCCGGAGACCGGGATGCAGGTCGGGTGGATCTGCGTGTAGCAGGGGTTGGCGAAGTAGGCGCCCTTGCGGTGGGCCCGCCAGGTGGCGGTGACGTTGCAGCCCTTGGCGTTGGTGGAGAGGTAGAAGACGTTGCCGTAGCCGCCGGAGGCGAGCACGACCGCGTCCGCGAACTCGGTGGTGATCTCGCCGGTGACCATGTCCCGGACCACGATGCCCCGGGCCTTGCCGTCGACGACGATCAGCTCCAGCATCTCGTGCCGGGTGTTCATCTCCACGTTGCCGAGGCCGATCTGCCGCTCCAGCGCCTGGTACGCGCCGAGCAGCAGCTGCTGGCCCGTCTGGCCCCGGGCGTAGAAGGTGCGCTGTACCTGCGCGCCGCCGAAGGAGCGGGTGTCCAGCAGGCCGCCGTACTCCCGGGCGAACGGGACGCCCTGGGCGACACACTGGTCGATGATGTTGACCGAGACCTCGGCCAGCCGGTGCACGTTCGACTCGCGGGAGCGGAAGTCGCCGCCCTTGACGGTGTCGTAGAAGAGCCGGTGCACCGAGTCGCCGTCGTTGCGGTAGTTCTTGGCGGCGTTGATGCCGCCCTGCGCGGCGATGGAGTGCGCCCGGCGCGGGCTGTCCTGGTAGCAGTAGGTCTTGACCCGGTAGCCCTGCTCGCCGAGCGTGGCGGCGGCCGAGCCGCCGGCCAGGCCGGTGCCGACCACGATCACCGTCATCTTGCGGCGGTTGGCGGGGTTGACCAGCTTGGCCTCGAAGCGGCGGCGTTCCCAGCGGGTCTCGATCGGGCCGTCGGGAGCCTTGGTGTCGGCGATCGGGTCGCCCTCGGTGTAGAGATCCATGTCAGGACACCAATCCGGTGAGTACGGCGAACGGGACCACCAGGTAGCCGGCGCAGAGCGCGACCGAGAAGCCCAGGGCCACGGCCCGGGCCCGCCGCTCGCCGCGCGGGCTCTGCTGGCCGAGGCTGCGCAGCGCGCTGAACACGCCGTGCCGCAGGTGGAAGCCGAGGGTGACGACCGCCAGGGTGTAGAAGAGCGTGACGTACCAGCGCTCCGGGGCGAAGTCGGCCACCACGTTGGCGTACGGCCGGCCGGGGTCGCCGACCGGGTTCAGCGTGCCCGTGGTGAGGTCGAGGATGTGGTAGATCACGAAGAGCAGGATGATCACACCACCCCAGCGCATGGTGCGGGCCGCGTAGCTGCCCTTGACCTTCTTGCGGTGCGCGTAGCGCACCGGGCGGGCGGCGCGGGCGCGCACGGCGAGGGTGGTCGCGGCCCAGATGTGGCCGAGCACCGACACCAGCAGCGCGATCCGCAGGATCCACAGGAACCAGGCGCCGGGCAGCAGCGGGGCGCCGATCTCGCGCAGCCAGTGCGCGTAGTGGTCGAACGAGGTCGCCCCCGTGAAGATCTTCAGGTTGCCGAACATGTGCGCGATGAGGAAAAGCACCAGGATGATGCCCGTCACCGCCATGACGGCCTTCAGGCCGACGGTGGAACGGATGGGCGACCGAGTTCTCGTGACTACCACGCGATCGACGCTAAGAGCACTCGGTCCAGTCGTCCAATGCATCGACCTCGCAGTCTTGATAGCCGTAGGCTATGTAGATGCAGCTACATCAGCTGAAGTACTTCGTAGCGGTGGCGGAAGTACGACATTTCACCCAAGCCGCCGACGTCGTAGGCATCACCCAGCCCTCCCTGAGTAAGCAAATTCACGCGCTCGAGGAGGGCCTGGGCGCGCCCCTGTTCGAGCGGGTCAGGGGCAACATCGCCCTCACCGCGGCGGGCGAGGTGCTGCTGCCGCTGGCGAAACGGATCCTCGCCGACGTGGACACCGCGACCCGCGAGGTGCAGGAGCTGGTCGGCCTGCGCCGCGGCCGGGTCCGGCTCGGGGCGACTCCCAGCCTCGCCACCTCGCTGGCGCCGCCGGTGCTGCGCCGGTTCCGCGACGCGCACCCCGCCGTCGACCTGCGGGTGGAGGAGAGCGGCTCGCAGGACCTGGTCCGTGGTCTGCTCCGCGGCGACCTGGACCTGGCTCTGATCATCATGCCGGCGCAGGGCACCGATCCCGGGCTGCGCGCGGACCCCATCCTGCGCGAGAGCCTGGTGGTCGCCTCGGTCGAGGAGCTGCCCGCGGCCCGGGCCACCGGCGAGCTGCACGTCACCGACCTGCGCGACCAGCCGATGGTGATGTTCCGCGAGGGCTACGACCTGCGCGACGCCACCCTGCAGGCCTGCCGGGAGGCCGGCTTCGAGCCGACCATCGCCGTCGACGGCGGTGAGATGGACGCGGTGCTCAGCTTCGTCGAGGCCGGGCTGGGCGTGGCGCTGGTGCCCGGCATCGTGGTGGCCCGCCGTCCGGGCGTACGCGTCACCCGGTTGGCGCCGCCCGGCGTCCGGCGGACCATCGCCGTCGCCCGGCGCCGGGACGTGGTGCCCACCCACGCCGGCCGGGAGCTGCGCCGGATACTGCTCGACTACGTCCGCGACGCCACCGGCCAGGGGGACCTGCCGCCGGGCGTGGAGCCGCTCTGAGGCGGCCGGGCGGAGCACGGGGCGCGAGAGCGGTCTCCGGCCACGCCGCCGACGCGCCGCGGGTGCGCACGACGGAAGACGCCCGGCCCCCACCGGCGGGCCTACGCTGCCCGCATGGCAACGGGCAGCGCCGTGGTGATCGGCGCCAGCATGGGTGGCCTGCTGGCCGCCCGCGCACTCACCGAGGCGTACGACCGGGTGACACTCGTCGACCGCGACCTGCTGCCCGAGCGCGCGGACAGCCGACGCGGCGTGCCGCAGGGGCGGCAGCTGCACGTCCTGCTGACCCGGGGCCGGCAGGCGCTGGAGGCGCTGCTGCCGGGCATCTCGGCCGAGCTGACCGCGTGCGGCGTGCCGACGGTGGACCTGCACGAACAGGTGCACTGGTACAACAACGGCCACCGGATGCGGCGCGCCCCGTCGCCGCTGCTCGCCTTCGGGGTGAGCCGGCCGCTGCTGGAGCAGGTCGTCCGGGACAGGGTGGCCGCGCTGCCGGGGGTGCGGATCGTGTCGGGCTGCGAGGTGGAGGGGCTGACGACCACCCTCGACCGGGGGCGGGTCACCGGCGTACGGCTGCGGCCCCGCGACGGGGAGCCCGGCACCCTCGCGGCCGACCTCGTGGTCGACGCCGGCGGCCGGGGCACCCGCAGCCCGGTCTGGCTGGCCGAGCTGGGCTACCTGCCGGCGCCGGAGGAACGCGTCAAGGTCGGCGTCACCTACCTCACCCGCACCTACCGGCGCGAACCGCACCACCTGGAGGGGCTGCTCGGCGCGCTCACCAACGCCGTGCCCGGCCAGCCCCGCGGCGGCATCGTGGCCGTGCAGGAGCACGGCCGGTTCGCGGTGGCGCTCAGCGGCATGCTCGGCGAGGAGCCGCCGGTCGACGACGAGGGGATGGCGGCCTTCGCCGAGACCCTCGCCGCCCCGCAGATCGCCGACCTGCTGCGTACGGCGCGGCCGGAGAGCCCGCCGGCGACCATGAAGTTCCCGGCCAGCGTGCGGCGTCGCTACGAGCGGCTGCGCCACTTCCCGGCCGGCTACCTGGTGGTCGGGGACGCTGTGTGCAGCTTCAACCCCGTCTACGGGCAGGGGATGACGGTGGCCGCGCTGGAGGCGCTGCTGCTGCGCCGGCTGCTCCGGCGCCCGTCGGGGCGGCTCGCCCGGCGGTTCTTCCGGGGCGCCGCCCGGCTGATCGACGGGCCGTGGTCCATCGCGGTCGGCACCGACCTGCGCTTCCCCGAGGTGCCCGGCCGGCGCTCGCCGCGGGTGCGGCTGGTCAACGCGTACGTCGGGCGGCTGCACGCCGCGGCGACCCGGGACCCGGCGCTGGGCGCGGCCTTCCTGCGGGTGGTGAACCTCGTCGACCCGCCGGCGCGGCTGCTCTCCCCGCCGGTGCTGCTGCGGGTGCTGCGCGGGGCACCGGCGTCGGCGCCCTGACCGGGGCGGGCCCGGCGCGGCGCCGGCCGGGGGCGACCTACCTGCCCTCGGCCTCGTCCATCGCCCGGTAGATCCGCTGCTCCGACACCGGGTACGGGGTGCCCAGCGCCTGGGCGAACACGTTCACCCGCAGCTCCTCGATCATCCAGCGGATCTGCCGCACCGCCGGGGACTGCCGGCGACCCGGTGGCAGCGCGGCGAGCATCTCCTGGTACTCCTTCTGCACCACCGCGACCCGGTCCTGCTGCTGCTTGTCGCGCTGCGGGTTGCCGGTCAGCCGGTCCAGCCGCCGCTCGACGGCGGTGAGGTAGCGCAGCAGGTCGGGCAGGCGGGCGTAGCCGGTCTCGGTGACGAAACCGGCGTGGACCAGGGCGTTGAGCTGGGCCCGGATGTCGGCCAGCGCCGCCACCACCGCCAGGTTCCGCGTGGCGCCGAGTCGCTGCTCGACCGCGTACGCGGCGGCGAGCACCCGGCGGACCCGGTCCATCACCTCGACCACGGTGTCCACCAGCTCGGCGCGGACCCTCTCCCGCAGGGCGGCGAAGCCCTCGGCGTCCCAGGCCGGCCCGCCGGCGTCGCCGACCAGCTTGTCGATCGCCGCCCCGGCCGCGTCGGAGATCAGCTCCTGCACGCCCCCGTGCGGGTTGCGGCTCAGCGCCAGCTTCGCCTCGTTGCTCAGCCGCCCCTGGAGGAACTTCGCCGGCGACGGCACGGTCAGCCGCAGCAGCCGCCGCGTGCCCGCCCAGTGTGCGGCCTCCTGCTCGGCCGGCGAGTCGAGGACCTTCACCCCGACCGTGGCGCCCTCGTCGACCAGGGCCGGGTACGCCGTCACCGCGTAGCCGGAGCGGACCTGCTCGATGGTGCGTGGCAGCGTGCCGATGCTCCACTCGCGCAGCCCCGTGCGGGCCACGTCCGGCGCGGCGGCCGCCACGACCTGGCGTACCTCCGCCCTGAGCTGGCGTTGCAGTGTCGGCAGGTCCTTGCCCTCGGCGACCGGCCTGTTGTCCTCGTCGAGCACCCGGAAGCGGACGCGCAGGTGCGGCGGCAGCTTCTTCGGTTCCCACGCGTCCCGGGGCACGGTCACCCCGGTCATCCGGCGCAGCTGCCGGGTCAAGGCGTCCAGCAGCGGCTCCTCGCCCGCGGGCATCGCGGCGAGCGCCGCGCGGGCGAAGTCCGGCACCGGGACGAAGTTGCGGCGCACCGCCTTGGGCAGCGAACGGATCAGCGCGACGACCAACTCCTCGCGCAGCCCCGGCACCTGCCAGTCGAAGCTCTCGGCCGGCACCTGGTTGAGCAGCGGCAGCGGGATGTCGACGGTCACGCCGTCGGTGGGCGTGCCCGGCTCGAACCGGTACGTCAGCGGCAGGCTCACCCCGTCGGCGGTCCACTCGTCCGGGTAGTCGGCCTCGTCGACCCCGCCCCGCTCGGCGTTGACGAGCAGCTCGCGGGTGAAGGTGAGCAGGTCGGGCCGCTCCCGGCGGGCCTGCTTCCACCAGGCGTCGAAGTGCCGCCCGGAGACCACGTCGGCCGGGATCCGCGCGTCGTAGAAGTCGAAGACGGTCTGGTCGTCGACGAGGATGTCGCGGCGCCGGACCCGGTGCTCCAGCTCCTCGATCTCCGTGAGCAGCCGCCGGTTCTCCGCCCAGAACCGGTGGTGGGTCTGCCAGTCCCCCTCCACGAGGGCGTGCCGGATGAACAGCTCCCGGGAGAGCGCCGGGTCGATCCGGCCGAAGTTGACCTTGCGCGAGGTGACCAGCGGGACGCCGTAGAGGGTCACCTTCTCGTAGGCCATCACGGCCGCCTGCTTCTTCTCCCAGTGCGGCTCGCTGTAGCTGCGCTTGACCAGGTGCGCCGCGAGCGGCTCGACCCACTCGGGCTCCACCCGGCCGGCCACCCGGCCCCAGAGCCGGGAGGTCTCCACCAGCTCGGCCGCCATCACCCAGCGCGGTGGCTTGCGGAACAGCGCCGAGCCGGGGAAGAGCGCGAACTTCGCGCCCCGGGCGCCCAGATACTCGTGCTTCTGCGCGTCCTTGAGCCCGACGTGCGACAGCAGGCCGGCCAGCAGCGACTGGTGCACCTTCGGGGTGTCGATCTCCTCGGGGAGGTCCGCGCCGCCCCGCCGCCGGCCGCCGCCGTCGCCGTCGCCGTCGCGCGCCGGTCGCCCTTCTTCGGGGGTACGCAGCACCTGGCGCAGCTGGCTGACGATGTCCTGCCACTCGCGCACCCGCAGGTAGTTGAGGTACTCGGCCTTGCACATCCGGCGGAACGCGCTGGAGGACAGCTCGCGCTGCTGCTCACGCAGGTGCCGCCACAGGTTGAGCAGCGTCACGAAGTCCGACTCCCGGTCGGTGAACCGGGCGTGCGCCTGGTCGGCCTGGGCCTGCTTCTCGGCGGGCCGCTCCCGGGGATCCTGGATCGACAGCGCGGCGGCGATCACCATCACCTCGGTGGCGCAGCCGTTGCGCTCGCCCTCGACGACCATCCGGGCCAGCCGGGGGTCGACGGGGAGCTGGGCCAGCCGGCGGCCCAGCGGGGTGAGCCGCTTCGCCGGGTCGGCCTCGCCCGGGTCCAGCGCGCCCAGCTCGTGCAGCAGGTTGACGCCGTCGGCGACGTTGCGCCGGTCCGGCGGGTCGATGAACGGGAACGCGGCGATGTCGCCCAGGCCGATCGAGGTCATCTGGAGGATGACCGAGGCGAGGTTGGTGCGCAGGATCTCCGGGTCGGTGAACTCCGGGCGGGACAGGAAGTCCTGCTCGTCGTAGAGGCGGACACAGATGCCGTCCGAGGTGCGCCCGCAGCGCCCCTTGCGCTGGTTGGCCGACGCCTGCGAGACCGGCTCGATCGGCAGCCGCTGCACCTTGAGCCGGCTGCTGTAGCGGGAGACGCGGGCCGTGCCCGGGTCCACCACGTACTTGATGCCGGGCACGGTGAGCGATGTCTCCGCGACGTTGGTGGCGAGCACCACCCGGCGCCCGGCGTGCGGGGCGAAGACCCGGTGCTGCTCGGCGGTGGAGAGCCGCGCGTAGAGCGGCAGGATCTCGGTGCCGCGCAGCGCCGGCTTCTTCTCCACCAGCTTGCCCAGCGCGTCGGCGGTGTCCCGGATCTCCCGCTCGCCGCTGAGGAAGACCAGGACGTCACCGGGGCCCTCGGCGGCGAGTTCCTCGACGGCGTCGCCGATGGCCTGGATCTGGTCCCGGACGTTCTCCTCGTCCTCGCCGTCGTCCTCGCCCTCGGCCACCTCGACCAGCGGCCGGTAGCGCACCTCGACCGGGTACGTCCGCCCGGAGACCTCGACCACCGGCGCCGGTACGCCCTCCGGCTCGTCCTCGGTGGGTGGCCCGGCGAAGTGCCGGGCGAAGCGCTCGGTCTCGATGGTGGCCGAGGTGATGACGACCTTCAGGTCGGGCCGGCGGGGGAGGAGCTGCCGCAGGTAACCGAGGATGAAGTCGATGTTGAGGCTGCGCTCGTGCGCCTCGTCGATGATCAGCGTGTCGTACTGGCGCAGCATCCGGTCGGTCTGCAACTCGGCGAGCAGGATGCCGTCGGTCATCAGCTTGACCAGGCTCCGGTCGCTCACCTGGTCGTTGAAGCGCACCTTGTAGCCGACCACGTCGCCCAGCTCGGTGCCGAGCTCCTCGGCGATCCGGTCCGCCACCGTACGCGCCGCCAGCCGGCGGGGCTGGGTGTGCCCGATCAGCCCGTTGATCCCACGCCCCAGCTCCAGACAGATCTTCGGCAGCTGGGTGGTCTTGCCCGAGCCGGTCTCGCCGGCCACGATCACCACCTGGTGGTCGCGGATCGCGGCGGCGATGTCGTCCTTGCGCTCGCTCACCGGCAGCTGGGCGGGGTAGGTGACCACCGGAACGGCGGCGCGCCGGCGCTCCAGCAGCGCCTCGGCCCGGGCCACGTCGGCGGCGATCTCGTCGAGCGCCGACTCCCGGCGCTGCGGGTCGCGCAGCCTGCGCACCCCGTCGAGCCGCCGTTGCAGGCGGCGCTGGTCGCGGAACATCAGGGGGCGGAGGCGGCGGTGCAGCTCGCGGACGGGATCGGTCGCGGCGGGTGCGGCTGGATTCTGCATGTCGTCGCCAAGGATAGGCAGCCGGCGGCCGGACCGCCCCCGGGTTACCGCCGCCCCGTTCCCGCCCCGCCCCGGTCACGCCCGTCGACGGTCGCGGGCGGGGCGAGCGCGGCGCGGGGTAGCCGGTCTAGAGTTGACCGCCGACCGACCTTGGCCACGGGGGATGGGATGACGATGCGGGACACCGACCGGGCCCTGGTGCAGGCCGCCACGGCGGTCGCCAAGCTGCGCTGCCGCAGCGGGAACCACACGGTCGCCGCCGCCGCGCGGACCACCGACGGCCGGGTCTTCACCGGGGTCAACGTCTACCACTTCACCGGCGGCCCCTGCGCCGAGGTGGTCGCGGTCGGCGCCGCCGCCACCCAGGGCGTCACCGAGCTGGAGACGATCGTCGCGGTGGGCGACCGGGGCCGCGGGGTGATCCCGCCCTGCGGGCGCTGCCGGCAGGTGCTGCGCGACTACTTCCCCACCGTCCGGGTCATCGTCGGGCCGATGGACGCGCTGCGTGTGGTGCACGTCGCCGAGCTGCTGCCGGAGACGTACGTCTGGGCCGAGCACCAGCTCGACGGGCCGGCCGGCCCGGTCCCCGCGCCGCGACCCGCCGACTGACGGCCCGGCCCGCCGGCCCGGTCGTCACCCGACCGACTCCGCGCCCCCACCGGCCGGTCGGTCCGGGGCTTCGGAGCCGGGTTGCCGGTCCTCCGGCGCCGCCGCCTCGGCGGCGCGCCGCCGCCGCAGGCCGACCAGCCCCGCGGCCACGAGCCCGAGCACCACCAGGGCGATCTTGAAGCCGACCTTGCCAAAGGCGAGGTGACCGACGCCGCTGGTGACGACGCCGACCCACCAGCCCGGGTCGAGGAACCGCCCCCGGTCGGCGCGATACTCCCCGTCGCGCAGCCACCAGCCCAATGCCACCAGCCCCAGCGCCACCGCGCCGGTCAGCAGGGCGGCGACGGTGTACCTGCGGCCGCTGCCTCTCCCATCCGCCATGACGCGACGGTAGCGGCCCCGCGCGACCTCGGCTCACCCCGGTGCCGGTCGGCGGCCCGACCGACACCGACGGGCCGCCGTCGGTAGCCGGCAGCGGCCTCCAGGACCGACGGGGCACCGGCACGCTCTCGAACCTGGGCGGCCAGGGCCGTCGCCCGCCCGGGTCCGGCGTCGTCCGCCCTGGTCAGCGCCACTTGGATCGACACCGGCGAGTTAGGCCCGGCCAGGGCGTTCCGCTACGGTAAGGCGACCCTAAGCGCAAACGTGCAGGAGCCTCGTGACCACCCTCGCCACCCGACCGGCGCCGGCCGGCACCCGGCCCCGGGCGCGTGGCGGTCGGCGGCTCACGGTCACCGCCGCCGCCGCGCTGGTGCTGATGCTGGCCGTGCTGGCGAGCTTCGCGCTCGGCAGCCGCGCGCTGGCCGTCGACGAGGTGTGGCGCGCGCTGGTGGCCTCCGACGGTGGCGAGGCCGCCACCATCGTGCGGGAGTTGCGGATGCCGCGTACCGCGCTGGGCCTCACCGTCGGGTTGGCGCTCGCCGTCGCCGGGGTCCTCTTCCAGGCCCTCACCCGCAACCCGCTGGCCGAACCGCGGATCCTCGGCATCAGCGCCGGCGCGTCCTTCGGCGTGGTGCTGGCCATCTCCGTCTTCGGCGTGAGCACGCTCGCCGGGTACGTCTGGTTCGGCATCGGCGGCGCGCTCGGCGCCGGCGTGCTGGTCTTCGCCGTCGCCGCCAAGGCCCGCGAGGGCGCCAGCCCGGTCACCCTCGCGCTGGTCGGCGCGGCCCTCGACGCCAGTCTCGCCTCCGTGGTGTACGCGCTGCTCAGCATGGACGCCCGCACCTTCGAGGAGTACCGCTTCTGGGTGGTCGGCGGGCTGACCGGCCGCGACCTCACGGTGGCCGTCCAGGTGCTGCCGTTCGTGCTGGCCGGGCTGTTCCTGGCCGCGCTGGTCGCCCGGGGCCTGGACGCGCTGGCCCTCGGCGACGACGTGGCCCGGGGCCTCGGGCACCGGATCGGGCTGGTCCGCGTCGGCGGCGGTGTCGCCGCGGTCCTGCTCACCGGGGCGGCCGTCGCCGCCGCCGGCCCCATCGCGTTCGTCGGGCTCGCGGTGCCGCACCTGGCCCGCGCCCTGGTCGGCGCCGACCACCGCTGGACCCTCGTGGTGTCCGCGCTGCTCGGTCCCGCGCTGCTGCTGGGTGCCGACGTCGTCGGCCGGCTCGTCGCGCCACCCGGGGAGGTGCCCGCGGGCATCGTCACCGCCCTGGTCGGCGCCCCGCTGCTGGCCTTCCTGGTGCGCCGCGCGAAGGTCGTGACGGCGTGACCGCCCCCACCGCCCCGGCCGCCGGTCGGCCGGCGGGCCGCCCCCGGGTGGGCGTCACCGCGCTGCCCGGGCGTTCGCTGGTGCGGATCGGTCCGGTCGCCGTGCAGGTCCGCCGCCGCTCGGTGCTGGTCGCCGCCGCACTGGTCGTGCTGCTGCTCGCCGCGGGATTGCTCAGCCTCTCCCTGGGCACCCCGTACGTCGCCCCGGCCGACGTGCTGCGCGCCCTCTCCGGCGCCGGCACCCCGTACGACCTGGTGGTCCTCGACCTGCGGCTGCCCCGGCTGGTGCTGGCCGCGGTGGCCGGCGCGGCCTTCGGGGTGGCGGGCACGCTGATCCAGAGCGTGGCGCGCAACCCGCTCGCCAGCCCCGACGTCGTCGGCATCACCCAGGGCGCCGGTCTCGCCGCGACGGTGGCCCTGACCGGCGGTCTCGCCGCCGTGCTCGTGGCGCCGGCCGCGTTGCTCGGCGGGCTGGTCGCCGCCGTGCTGCTGTTCGTCCTCGGCGCCCGGCACGGCCTGGCCGCCCAGCGGTTCGTGCTCGCCGGCGTGGCGGTCGCCTTCGCGCTGCGGGCCCTGACCGAGGTGGTCATGCTCACCGCCGACCCGATCGACGGGCTGCGCGCGCAGATCTGGCTGATCGGCACGCTCGCCGGCAAGGGCTGGACCGAGAGCCTGTGGATCGCCCTCACCCTGGCCGCGCTCCTGCCGGTGCTGGCCTGGGCCGGCTGGGCGCTGAACAGCACCGCCCTGGACGACGACACCGCCCGGGGGATCGGCCTGCGCCCGGTGGCCCGGCGGGTCGGCCTCGCCGGCACCGGGGTGCTGGCCGCCGCGATGGTCACCGCCCAGGTGGGCGCGGTGGACTTCGTCGCCCTGGTCGCCCCGCAGTTGGCCCGCCGGCTGGTCCGCGCCGAGCGTCCGCCGCTGGTCGGCGCCGCGTTGCTCGGTGCGCTGCTGCTGGTCCTGGCCGACCTGGGCGGCCGGCGGCTGTTCGCCCCCACCCAACTGCCGGCCGGCGTGCTGACCGCCGCCATCGGCGGCCCGTACCTGATCTTCCTGCTGCTCCGCGGCCGGCGGCGGTCCTCGTGAAGTCCCACCCTGGCAAGGAGGCGTGATGCTCTCCACCCGCGACCTGGTCGCCGGCTACGACGAGCGGACGGTGCTGGACGGGCTCGACCTGGAGCTGCCCGGCGACGCGTTCACGGTGATCGTCGGGCCGAACGCCTGTGGCAAGTCCACCCTGCTGCGCACCATGGCCCGCCTGCTCACGCCCCGGCGCGGCGCCGTGCTGCTGGACGGCACCGCCATCCGGGACCTGCCGACCCGCGAGGTCGCCCGCCGCCTCGGCGTGCTGCCGCAGAGCCCGCTGGTGCCGGAGGGCGTCACCGTGGCGGACCTGGTCGGCCGGGGCCGGCAGCCGTACCAGCGGTGGTGGCGGCAGTGGTCGGAGTCCGACGGCGTCGCCGTCGACCGGGCCATGGCGCTCGCCGACGTGACCGGGCTGGCCGACCGGCCGGTGGACACCCTCTCCGGCGGTCAGCGGCAGCGCGTCTGGATCGCCATGACCCTCGCCCAGGACACCGAGGCGCTGCTGCTGGACGAGCCCACCACCTTCCTCGACCTCGCCCACCAGGTGGAGGTGCTGGACCTGCTGCACCGGCTGCGCGTCGAGCGGGGCCGCACGGTCGTCGCCGTGCTGCACGACCTCAACCAGGCCGCCCGGTACGCCGACCACCTGATCGCGATGCGCTCCGGCGCCGTGGTGGCCGCCGGGCCGCCCCGGGAGATCCTCACCGCCGACCTGGTCCGGGACGTCTTCGGCCTGGACTGCGTGGTCGTGCCCTGCCCGGTGACCGGGGCGCCCCTGGTGGTGCCCGCGCTCACCGGTGCTTCCCTGGCTCGCCCCTCCGCCGGGGACGCGGCGACGCCGCGGACCGGCTCGTACCTGTCGAAAGGAATCTGATGCGTCGTCTCGCCGCCGCCCTCACCACGGTCCTGGCCCTCGGCATCGGTCTCACCGCCTGCGGTGAGAGCGACCCGGTCGCCGACACCACCACCGGGGCGACCCAGGAGATCACTCACGCCATGGGCACCACCAAGGTGCCGGCGGAGCCCAAGCGGGTCGTCGTGCTCGACACTGACAAGATCGACACCGCCCTGACCCTCGGCGTCACGCCGGTCGGCGCCGCCACCGCCGGCGAGGCGAGGAGCTGGCCGACCTACTTCGGCGAGGAGAAGCTCGCCGGCATCAAGGAGGTCGGGGTGCTGACCGAGCCCGACCTGGAGGCCATCAACGCCCTCAAGCCGGACCTCATCCTGGGCAGCAAGTTCCGCCAGGAGAAGTTCTACGACGAGCTGGCCGCCATCGCGCCGACCGTCTTCACCGAGAAGGTGGGCGTCACCTGGAAGGAGAACTTCCTCTTCGACGGCAAGGCGCTCGGCAAGGAGCAGCAGGCCAAGGACCTGCTGGCCACGTACGAGACGCGGGCCAGAAAGTTCGGCGGCGAGCTCGGCGACGCCGGCACCCGCGAGGTCTCCATCGTCCGCTTCATGCCGACCGAGATCCGGGTGTACGGGCCGGACTCGTTCTCCGGCATCGTCATCGGCGACACCGGCCTGGGCCGCCCCGAGCGGCAGCAGCTCACCGGCAAGGAGGACCGGCGGATGGACCGGGTCAGCCCGGAGCGGATCGGCGAGGTCGACGGCGACGTCATCTTCGTGACGGCGTACGGCGAGAAGGCCGCCGCCGAGCAGGCCAAGGTCACCGGCGGGACGCTCTGGAAGGGGCTGTCGGCCGTCAAGGCGGGCAAGGCGCACGTCGTGTCCGACGAGATCTGGATGACCGGCATCGGCATCGGCGCGGCCAACAAGATCCTCGATGACCTGGAGAAGTACCTCCCCGCCTGACCCGTACGCGCGCGGCAGCCGCTACGGCTGCCGCGCGTCACCCGCCATGGACTCGCGGCGGCGCGCCGGAGCGAGCGGTGCCGGGGGAGGTCCTCGCGGGCCGGTCCACCCCGCCCGATCCCGCCCGTCATGTGGCTCCGCGCGGGTCCGCCGACGGTGATCCGCCGTGCGGCGGGGAGCCGCGTGACGGGGCGCCGCGCGTCGCGGGGCCGCCCGGCCCGGCCGTCGGGAGGCCGGACCGGGCGGCGCGTCGGGTGGTGGAACGGGGTCAGGCGGCGGTGGCCCAGATGGCCCGGAAGGCTGCCGCCTCGCCGGCCAGCCAACGCTCGATGTGCTCGGGGCGGACGTCGGCGGGCATGCGGTGGGCCTCGCCGCGACGCACGTCGACCAGGACGGGCTCGGCGTGCGGGAGCACCGCGTCCATGTGCCGGGCCATCAGGTGCAGGGTGGCGAGCGTCGCCTCCTCGCTGGGCGGCGCCTCGTCGAAGTGCAGTCGGACGGCCTCGACGCGGCCGTCGGCGTGGCGTACGCCGAACTGGGGATTGACCTTGACGGGGAGGTCGCCGAGCATCGCGAGCGCGTCGCGGGTCTGGGCGAGGTCGACGGACCTCGGCTCGCCGAGGGAGCGCAGCCAGGTCTTCGCGCCCGGGACGAGCGCCTCGTAGAGCGGACGCCAGCGCGGCTTGACCGCGTCGGCCACCTGTTCGAGGTGGGTGCCGCCGGTGTGGAAGGCGATGTCGGCCTTGAGCGCCTTGACGAACTGGCCGTGCGGGTTGAAGCCGGAGCGGCTGGCTCGCTGCTTGCGCAGGCCCCCGACGAAGGTGGCCTTCCTCGGGCCGGTGCGGTCGACGTAGCGGGTGAAGCCGAGCAGGGTGGCGTAGGGGGTGGGTGGGGCGGAGGCGGGCGTGGTCACGGTCGTCCTCCCAGGTCAGGACCTCGATTAGTACACACATTCTAATCGACGGGTGTGACATCTCCCAGGGTCTGCGGAGCGTTCCTGGGGCGTCCTCGCGAGGCGGGCACGCTGGAAGGTCACCCCTGCGGCCCGGAAGATCCACACCGCCTCGGCGGACGCCGAGGCGCGCCGCGGTGCCTCGCACGTGCCGGGCCGGGGCATGTCCGCCCGGCCGTCACGGCGTCGTGTGCGGCGTCCATTCCCGAAGGGTTTTCCGGCCCGGGCGGAAAAAAGGGAAAGGGGGAGTGTCCGCCCCTTTCCCTTTACAACATATATCGCACCGGGGGGCTTGCGGCAAGACCCGGTCCGTGCCGCAGAATCACCGGCCGAGGCCGCGAGCTGCGGAAACGGAAACCAACGAAACACACGAGTCGTCGTACGGCCGCGGCAACGTCGGCCGATGGTGGCACGCCCGGAGTGCGTGCCCGCGTGGACCGCGCGGCATCGCGGGTCGGGACCATGAACGAGATCGGAGTTGCCGTGAATCCCCTGACGACCAGCGCGTTCGACCTTCCCGACCACCTCGCCGCCAAGGCCGACCCGACGCTCGTCGCCGCCGACGAGCAGCACTTCGCGGCCGTCGCGGAGAGCCTCGAGCAGTTGATCACCGAGCTGTCCGACCGTCTCGACGCCGAGCGCAGGTCCCCCGGTGGCAAGGGCCGGCAGGCGGTGGACCGGGACATGGAGATCCGCCGGCTGGCCGCCCGCCTGCGCACACTGCGCCGCTTCGGCGTGGACCTGTGCCTCGGACGCATGGTCGGCGCCGACGACCCCGAGCCCGTGTACGTCGGACGACGTGGCCTCACCGGCGGCGCGGGCGGTCGGCTGCTGCTGGACTGGCGTTCCCCCGCGGCCGAGCCGTTCTTCGCGGCGACCCACGCCCTCCCGATGGGCCTGGCGAGCCGCCGCAGGTACCGCTGGACGCGCGGCCGGATCACCGACTACTGGGACGAGGTGTTCACCCCGGACGGGTTCGCGGGGCACGCCGTCACGCTCGACGACCAGTCAGCCTTCATCGCCAGCCTGGGCGCCAGCAGGTCGTCGCGGATGCGCGACGTGCTCGGCACGATCCAGGCCGACCAGGACGCCATCATCCGCGCGGGATCGAGCGGCGCGCTCGTCGTCGATGGCGGTCCCGGTACGGGGAAGACCGTCGTCGCCCTGCACCGCACCGCGTACCTCCTCTACGCCGACCCGCGCCTCGGTCACCGCCGCGGCGGCGTGCTGTTCGTCGGTCCGCACCAGCCCTACCTGGCCTACGTCTCCGACGTCCTGCCCAGCCTGGGGGAGGAGGACGTGCAGACCTGCACCCTGCGGGATCTCGTCCCCGAGGGCGCCGCCGCGACCGTCGAGACCGACCCGGAGGTGGCCCGGCTGAAGTCGTCGGCGGACCTGGTGAAGGCCATCGAGGCGGCCGTCAGGTTCTACGAGGAGCCGCCGGTCGCACCGATGACGGTCACCACCGACGAGGCGGAGATCCGGCTGGACACCGACGACTGGGCCGAGGCGTTCGAGGCGCCGGGGCCCGGTACGCCGCACAACGAGGCGCGTGACGAGGTCTGGGAGGAACTGCTCACGATCCTGGTGGAGAAGTACGACGGCGACGAGTCGGACGACCTGGTCCGCGGGTCGCTGCTGCGGAACAGGGAACTGCGTACGGCGTTCACCCGGGCCTGGCCGCTGATCGAGGCGACCGACCTCGTCGGCGACCTGTGGTCGGTGCCCGCCTATCTGCGCAGGTGCGCCCCCTGGCTCAGTCCCGACGAGGTCCGCAAGCTGCAGCGCCGCCACGCCCAGGCCTGGACGGTGTCCGACCTGCCGCTCCTGGACGCGGCCCGGCAGCGGCTCGGGGACCCGGAGGCGTCCGGGCGTAGGCGCCGGCAGGAGGCCACCGTCGCCGTCGAACGCGCGCGCATGGCGACGGTCGTCGACGACCTCATCGAGGCCGACGCCTACGACGACGGTGAAGGCGTGCTGTCGAGCCTGCGTCAACTGGACCTCCAGGACGCCCTGGTCGACGAGGCCGCACTGCCCGACGTCGAGCCGGACCTGCTCGCCGGACCGTTCGCCCACATCGTCGTGGACGAGGCTCAGGAACTGACCGACGCCGAGTGGCAGATGCTGCTGCGCCGCTGCCCGTCGCGGAGCTTCACCATCGTCGGGGACCGCGCCCAGGCCCGGCACGGGTTCACGGAGTCGTGGCAGGAACGGCTCGAGCGGATCGGGCTGGACCGGATCGCCCTGGCCTCCCTGACCGTCAACTACCGGACGCCGGAAGAGGTCATGGCGGAGGCCGAGCCCGTGATCCGGGCCGTGCTCCCGGACGCCAACGTGCCGACCTCCATCCGCAGCGGCGGCCTTCCCGTCGTACGCGGATCCGTCGCCGACCTGGGCTCGATTCTCGACGCCTGGCTCGCCGAACACGCCGAGGGGACCGCCTGCGTGATCGGCGATGCGACGTTCTCGCCGAGCCCTCGCGTCCGGTCGCTGACCCCCGAGCTGTCGAAGGGGCTCGAGTTCGACCTGGTCGTCCTCGTCGACCCCGAGGCGTTCGGCGACGGCATCGAGGCGGCGGTCGACCGCTATGTCGCGATGACCCGGGCGACCCGGCAACTCGTCATCCTCACCACGTCCTGAGGCGCGAGCGCCGCGGCCCCTTCCGCACCGGCCGAGCGCCGTGACGAGCGGCGTCGGCGGTGTCACGACACCGGCCGTCCGGCATCTCGTCGTCGCAGGAGGAGGCCCACGGCGACGGCGGAGACGGCGCCGAAGCACCCGAGCGCCATCGCGACGACGCGCAGGGCGGCGGTGAAGCCGTCGCCGGCGAGCTGCCCGCCGCTGACGACGGCGAGGGTGGAACCCACGAGCGCGAGCGCGATGGTCTCGGTGACGAGCCGGCCGGTGTTGAACAGCCCCGCCACGGTACCGGCCTGTCCCAGGGGCGCGCTGGAGATGGCGAGTCCGTCGACCACGCCCGTGGTGGCGCCGACACCAGCCCCGATCAGCAGCAGCGGCAGGAGCAGGGAACCCGGTGTGCTGGCGGGCCCGATGGTGACGAGGGCGAACACGCCGACCGTGCCGAGGGCGATCGCCCCGACGCAGAGCAGGCGGGGCGAGCGACGCGCGAGCGCCGCTCCGGCAGGGGGCAGGGCGACCGAGGGCAGGGTGAGCATGAGCATCCACAGCCCGGCTCGCCCCGCGTCCAGGCCGGCGACGTCGATGAGATAGGAGGGCAGGTAGACCAGCAGGGGGACGAGCAGGCCCATCATGGTCGCGGCGACCAGCGAGTAACCGACGAAGCGCGCGTCGCGCAGGAGGCCGAGGTCGAACATCGGGTCGGCACGGCGCCTCTCGACCCGTACGAACCCGATCCCGCTGGCCGCGAGGGCGAGCAGCGCGACGGTCACCCACGGGTGCGCGGCCCCCAGGACGGGTGCCTCGACGAAGAGCCAGATGAGGAGCGCGAGCGCGGCGGTGAACAGGACGCCGCCGCCCCAGTCGACGCCCTTCCCTGCGCCGGGGAGGGCGGGGAGGGAGGGGCACAGCAGCAACACGACTCCGGCCAGCGCGGCGGGGGCCGCGAAGACGGCCCGCCACCCGAGCACGTCCACGAGCAGGCCGGAGACCGTGGGCCCGAACGCGAGGCCAGCACCGAGGACCGTGCCGAGCGCGCCGAACACCCGGGTCCGCGCCGCTCCGCCGAAGGTCGCGGCGAGGATCGACTGACCTGTCGCCGTCGCCGCTGCCGCACCGATGCCGGCGAGGACGCGGGCGAGGTTCAGGACCGTGGCGTCCGGGGCGAGCCCGCAGAGCACGCTGCCGGCGAAGAACACCGTGACCCCGGCGGCGAAGAGGCGGCGCCTGCCGAGCAGGTCCGCGAGCGAGCCGCCGAGGGCCAGGAACGCGGCGAAGCAGAGGTTGTAGCCGTTGACCACCCACTGCGCCGCGGTGAGTGACGCGTCGAGGTCGTGCTGGATTCCGGGAAGAGCGACGGACGCCCCGGTGATCGTCAGCGGAAACGACACCGACGACAGCAGCACCGCGGTCAGGGTGAGGGCGCGCGCGTTCACCGCGACCACCGACCCGGGACGGCAACGGTCGGGAGGAGACGAGGGCAGGGGGCGTCACAGGGGACGGGACAGATGGATGGGGACCTGTGCACGAAGGGCTCCGGAGATCGCATGCGGAGCCGGGCAGCTCGGACGGCCACACCGGCGAAGGGTCGCTGATGCGGCGGAGCGGAAACGCAGAGCGTTCGGGAGTCTGGGGTTTCGCGCCGCCGCTACGGGCGGCGCACCCTGTCCGAGGCGGGCACGGGGTCAACCTAGTCCAGGGCGGTACGCCCCGGCAACGCGATACCTGGGTGCGGGCACCCGGAGCAGCGCGGCGGGGCCGGCCGCAGCCGGCCCCGCACGGTCGTGGCGGTGGCTAGAGCTGGCCGACGGAGGTGATCCGGACGACCGCCGCGCCCGCCTCGTCGGAGGCGGCGAGGTCGATCTCGGCGCTGATGCCCCAGTCGTGGTCGCCCTCGGGGTCGTCCAGGATCTGCCGCACCGTCCAGCGTTCCCGCCCCTGCTCGATCATGAGCAGCGCGGGGCCCCGCGCGTCCGGCCCCACCCCGATGGAGTCGAACGCCTCGAAGTACGGCTCCAGCGCGTCGGCCCACGCGTCCGCGTCCCAGCCCGACGCCGCGTCCAGCTCGCCGAGGTCGTACCAGCGGCGCAGGGCGGCCAGCTCGACCCGGCGGAACAGGGCGTTGCGCACCAGCACCCGGAAGGCGCGGGCGTTGCGGGTGACCGCCGGCACGCGCTCGTCCAGCGCCTCGGCGGCCTCGGCCGCGTCGGTGGGGTTGCGCAGCCGCTCCCACTCGTCGATGAGGCTGGAGTCGACCTGGCGGACCAGCTCGCCCAGCCACTCGATGAGGTCGACCAGCTCCTCGGTCTTCGCGTCCTCGGGCACCGTCTGCCGCAGCGTCTTGTACGCGTCGGCGAGGTAGCGCAGCACGAGTCCCTCGGAGCGGGTCAGCCCGTAGAACTGCACGAACTCGGTGAAGGTCATCGCCCGCTCGTACATGTCCCGCACGACGGACTTGGGGGAGAGCTGGTGGTCGGCCACCCACGGGTGCCCCTGCCGGTACATCTCGTATGCCGAGTCCAGCAGCTCCGCGAGGGGCTTGGGCCAGGTCACCTCGTCGAGGAGTTCGAGGCGCGCCTCGTACTCGATGCCCTCGGCCTTCATCGCGGCGACCGCCTCGCCGCGGGCCTTGAACTGCTGCGCGGAGAGCACCTGGCGCGGGTCGTCCAGGATCGACTCGATCACGGAGAGCACGTCGAGGGCGTACGCCGGGGAGTCGACGTCGAGCAGCTCGATGGTGGCCAGCGCCAGCGGGGAGAGCGGCTGGTTGAGGGCGAAGTCGAGCTGGAGGTCGACGGTGAGGCGGACCCGCCGCCCGGTCTCGTCGGGCTCCGCCAACTGCTCGACGACGCCGCCGGCGAGCAGCGCCCGGTAGATGGCGACGGCCCGCCGGACGTGCCGGCGCTGGGCGGCGCGGTCCTCGTGGTTGTCGGTGAGCAGGTGGCGCATCGCGGCGAACGCGTCGCCGGGCCGGCCGATGACGTTGAGCAGCATCGAGTGGCTGACCTGGAAGCTGGAGGTGAGCGGCTCCGGCTCGGCCTCCACCAGGCGGTCGAAGGTGGGTCGGCCCCAGCCGATCGAGCCCTCCGGCGGCTTCTTGCGCACCACCTTGCGCCGCTTCTTCGGGTCGTCGCCGGCCTTGGCCAGCGCCTTCTCGTTGTCGATGACGTGCTCGGGGGCCTGTACGACGACCCGGCCGACGGTGTCGAACCCGGCCCGCCCGGCCCGGCCGGCGATCTGGTGGAACTCGCGGGCCTTGAGCAGCCGGGTGCGCACCCCGTCGTACTTCGACAGGCCGGTGAAGAGCACGGTCCGGATCGGCACGTTGATCCCGACGCCGAGGGTGTCCGTGCCGCAGATGACCTTGAGTAGGCCGGCCTGGGCCAGGGTCTCGACCAGCCGGCGGTACTTGGGCAGCATCCCGGCGTGGTGCACCCCGATGCCGTGTCGCACCAGGCGGGAGAGGGTCTTGCCGAACCCGGAGGTGAACCGGAAGTTGCCGATCGCGGTGGCGATCAGGTCCTTCTCGGCGCGGGTGCAGACGTTGACGCTCATCAGGGCCTGGGCGCGCTCCAGTGCGGCGGCCTGGGTGAAGTGCACGACGTAGACGGGCGCCTGCTTCGTCTCCAGCAGCTCCTCCAGGGTCTCGTGCAGCGGCGTCATCGCGTACGAGAAGAGGAGCGGGACCGGCCGCTCGGCCGAGCGGACGACGGCGGTGGGCCGCCCGGTGCGCCGGGCCAGGTCGTCGACGAAGCGGGCGGTGTCGCCGAGCGTGGCGGACATCAGGACGAACTGCGCCTGCGGCAGCTCGATCAGCGGCACCTGCCAGGCCCAACCGCGGTCCGGCTCGGCGTAGAAGTGGAACTCGTCCATGACCACCTGGCCGACGTCGGCGCGCCCGCCCTCGCGCAGCGCCAGGTTGGCCAGGATCTCGGCGGTGCAGCATATGATCGGCGCGTCGGCGTTGACGCTGGCGTCGCCGGTCAGCATGCCGACGTTGTCGGCCCCGAAGACCTCGCAGAGGGCGAAGAACTTCTCCGACACCAGCGCCTTGATCGGGGCCGTGTAGAAGGTGGTCCGGTCGTCGGCCAGGGCCGCGAAGTGCGCCGCGACGGCGACCAGGCTCTTGCCGGAGCCGGTCGGCGTATTCATGATCACATTGGCGCCGGAGACGATCTCGATGACCGCCTCCTCCTGGTGGGGGTAGAGGTCGAGGCCGCGCTCCTTCGCCCAGCCGGCGAACGCGTCGAAGAGGGTGTCGGGGTCGGCGCTTGTCGGCAGCGCGGCGGTGAGCGTCATAGCGGGTCCATGGTGCCTGGATCATGCCCCCGAGCGCCAACCGGCCCGACCGCGCCAGGCGTCGGGAAGGCCCTCTCGGGTGACGGGCCACCCCGACGGGATGCCCTCGCTCTCACGACCGGCGGTGGATCAGATCGAAGATCGGTCGGCCCGCGCGCAGGGCCCGCCGCTCGAACTTGGTGACCGGGCGGTGCGCCGGGCGGGGCGCGAAGCCGTCGTAAGCGTCGACCAACCCCGGGTCGGCGTCGAGCGTCCGGCGCATCGCCTCGGCGTACTCGGCCCAGTCGGTGGCGCAGTGCAGGGTGCCGCCGGTCGCCAACCGCGAGCGCAGCAGCGCGACGTGGGCCGGCTGGATGATCCGCCGCTTGTGGTGCCGGGACTTGGGCCAGGGGTCGGGGAAGAAGACGTGCACCGCGTCCAGCGACCCCGCCGGGAGGCCCGCGACGAGGTCCAGGGCGTCGCCCTCGGCGACCCGTACGTTGCGCAGCCCGTGCCGCTCGACCAGGTCCAGCAGGTTGGCGATTCCGGGCGTGTGCACCTCGACCGCCAGATAGTCTCGATCCGGGTCGGCGGCGGCCATCGCGGCCGTGGTGTCGCCCATCCCGGACCCGATCTCCAGCACCAGCGGGGCCCGGCGACCGAAGAGGCCGGCCAGGTCCACCGGCGTGCCGGGGCGGTCCGGGACGCGCAGGCCGTAGACCGGCCAGAGCCGGTCGAGGGCCTCCGTCTGACGGCTGCTCATCCGGCCCCGGCGTGGGTGGAAGGTCCGGATGCTCCGGGCGGCCGGGGCCGCGGGGACGGCGGCGGGAGAGTCGGTGAAGGTCACAACGACCTGAGCGTACGCGACGATCGCGCCGGATCGGATGTGATGTTCGCCCGGGGATGAGAGGATCCATCCCGTACGGCAGACCGGGTGTCTGGTGTGGCCCGGCAGCTGCCCCAACGCGCCGGGAGGGGGCGTCGTGTCGGTGCACCGCGGCGGTGTCGCGCTGGCGATCGCGACCGTGGTCGTCGGGCCCCTGCTCGCGACCGCGCCGGCCGCCGCCGGCCTGGCCGTCGCCCCCGGGTGGCGGGCGGAGCCCGCGCCGGTGGGTGCGCCCCAGCCGGCGCCACCCGGGCCGAACGTCTTCGTCGAGGTCAGCCCGAGCACCGTGGAACCCGGCTTCCTGGTCGGCATCCGGGCCGGCTGCCGGGACAACTCGCTCCCCGCCACCGTGGTGTCCGACGCCTTCGGCCGGGTGCAGGTGCAGCCGCAGCGCGGCCTGCTGACCGCCACGCCGATGGTGCGGGAGCGCACCCGACCCGGCAACTACCGGATCAAGCTGGAGTGCCGCGACGGCGAGACGGCCTCGACCATGCTCCAGGTCGTCAAGGCCGTGAAGCCCAGCCGTGGGCCCGCGACCGGATTCGGCGGGAGCGCCGGCGACTTCACCGGCGGGCTGCTGCTCCCCGGTGGCGTCGCGGTGACTGTGGCCGGCCTCGTGCTCGCGGTACGGGCGGCGCGCCGCCCGCGTACCGTCCGCGGCGCCGCCGGACGCTGAGCGCGGTCATGGCCCCCTCGCCCGCCCCGCAGCCGGTCGCCACGTCGGCCCGGGGCGCCCGGCCGCCCGGGCGCCGCCCCTGGTCGGTCCCGCTGGCCGTGGTGCTGGTGCTGGTCGGGGTCTTCGCCACCGGCGCGGGGCTGGGCCGCACCGCCGGGCCGCTCGACTGGGCCGCCGGCGAGGGCCGGGAGCAGCCGGCCCGGGGCGGGAACGCGGGGCTGACGGCCTCCAGGCCGGTGCGGCTGTCGGTCCCGGCGATCAAGGTCTCCGCGCCGGTGGCGCCCGTGGGTCAGGCCCGGGACGGCTCGATAGCCGTCCCGCCGCTGGACCGGGCCGACGAGACCGGCTGGTACGACCGGGGCCCGACGCCCGGCGAGCCGGGCCCGTCGGTCATCGTCGGGCACGTGGACACCAAGCGGGGCCCGTCGGTCTTCTACGACCTGCACAAGCTGCGCCCGGGCGACACCGTCGAGGTGGCCCGGGCGGACGGCTCCGTGGTGGTGTTCCGGGTCGACTCGGTGGAGCACTTCCCCAAGGACCGGCTCCCGGCGGAGCGGGTCTACGGCGACGAGGGCCCCCCGGGGCTGCGCCTCATCACCTGCGGCGGCGACTGGCTCGGCGGCCGGGCCGGCTACGCCGACAACGTCATCGCCTTCGCCACCCTGCTCTCCTCCCGCCCGTCCTGACGCCGGAGCCGGGTCAGGCGCGGGGCGGCACCTGCTGGACCACCTCGAACTCCAGCAGGGTGGCGCCGGACGCCACCGGGGGACGCTTCTCGCCCGTCCCGGCATGGGCGGCGCGCGACGGGCCGGCGGCCCAGGCGTCATAGGCCTCCTGGCTCTCCCAGCGGGTGTAGACGAAGTAGCGGCTCTCGCCGGCGACCGGGCGCAGCAGCTCGAAGCCGAGGAAACCGGGGGAGTTCTCGACCGCCCCGGCCCGGGCGGCGAACCGCTTCTCCAGTTCCTCGCCGGCGCCGGGCGGAACGTCGATCGCGTTGATCTTCACGACTGCCATGGCTCCACCCTAGCGACGGCGCCGGGGTTCAGAACGACTCGACCGCCGGAACCAGGTCGGCGTCGACCACGATCGGCGCGTGGTCGGAGGGGCCCTTGCCCTTGCGCGCCTCCCGGTCCACGTACGCCGAGCGGACCGCCCGGGCGAAGGGGGCCGAGGCGTACACGAGGTCGATCCGCATGCCCTTGTTCTGGTGGAACATCCCCGCCCGGTAGTCCCAGTAGGTGAACGGGTGCGGCCCCTTCATCGGCGTGGGCACCACGTCGGAGAGGCCGAGGTCGCGAAGCGCCGCCAGGGCCGCCCGCTCCGCCGGGGTGACGTGCGTGGAGTGGGCGAACACCGTCGCGTCCCACACGTCGGCGTCGGTGGGCGCGACGTTGAAGTCGCCGCAGACCGCCAGCGGCGTGCCGCCGGCCAGCTCGGCCTCCACCGCGTCGCGCAGCGCCGCGAACCAGGACAGCTTGTACGCGTAGTGCGGATCGTCCGGGGCCCGGCCGTTCGGCACGTAGACCGACCAGACCCGGACCCCGCCGCAGGTGGCCGAGATGGCGCGGGCCTCCGGCTCGGGGAAGCCCGGTTCGTCGGGGAATCCCAGCACCACGTCGGCCAGGCCCACCCGGGACAGGATGGCCACCCCGTTCCACCGGCCGTCGCTGTGGCTGGCCACCGCGTAGCCCAGCTCGCCCACCTCGGCGACCGGGAAGGCGCCGTCCGGGCACTTCGTCTCCTGGAGGCAGACGACGTCGGGCCCGGTGCCGGCCAGCCACTCCAGCAGCCGGGGCAGGCGGGCCTTCACCGAGTTCACGTTCCAGGTCGCCAGGCGCATGTGACCAGCCTGCCCCATCCGCGCCCGCGTCGCCGGGTCAGCTGCCCGGGGTGTCGCCCGGGCGGGTCTGCTCGGCCAGGAACCGCTCCAGCTCGGCGCCGAGTTCGTCGGCGGTCGGCAGCGGCCCGGCCTCGGCGGCGAGCAGGTTCTTCTCGCCCCGGCCGCGCGCGAACGCGTCGTACTGCTCCTCCAGGGCCTGCACCAGCTGCGCGGCGTCCTCGGTCTGGGCGACCTGTCGGTCGATCTCCACGCGGACCACCTCCGCCGCCGTGCGCAGCCCGTCGCGGGGCAGCAGCAGCCCGGTGCTGCGCGACACGGAGGCGAGCAGCACCTCGGCGGCGGCCGGGTACTCGGTCTGCGCCACGTAGTGCGGCACGTGGGCGGCGAAGCCGAGGGCGTCGCGGCCCAGCTCGCCGAGGCGGTATTCCAGCAGGTGCCCGACGCTGCCCGGCACCTGCACCCGCTGTAGCCACGGCTCGTAGCCGGCGATCAGCTCGCGGCGGGTGGCGTGCGCGGTGACCCCGGCGGGCCGGGTGTGCGGCACCGCCATCGGGATCGAGTTGAGCCCGACGGTCAGCCGGACGTCCAGCCGCGCGGAGAGCGCGGCCAGCGCGGCCACGAAGCGCTCCCACTGAAGGTCCGGCTCCGGGCCGGTGAGCAGCAGGAAGGGGGTCTCGTCGTCGTCGCGCAGCAGGTGCAGTTCCAGCGCCGGGGCGTCGTACGCCTCCCAGTGGTCCTCGACGAAGGTCATCACCGGGCGCCGCGAGCGGTAGTCGAAGAGCTGGTCGACGTCGAAGCGGGCGATCTGGCGGACGTCGAGCGAGGTGAGCAGCTGCTCCTTGGCGAGTCGGGTCGCGCTGCCGGCGTCGACGAAGCCGGTCAGGGCCTGGATCAGGACCGGCTGACCGAGGTCGGGCAGATCGTCGGTGAGCTCGTAGAGCTCGTGTGGGTCGAGCACCGGTGCGGACCTCCCTGGTCGTGCGTACGGGTCGCCGTGCGGACGGCACCCCGTTCGGGGAACGTACCCGCCATCCTCGTGCATTCCTCGTCCCGCCCCGCCGGGGGCCGGCAGCTGACCGGTAATCGGGCGTATGCCCGCAAGTCCGCCGTCGGGCGGCCAGGGATGTCCGTCCGGGTGAACGGACCCTCGACCGAACGTACGAGTTTGGCGATCATGGGCGCGGTCCGGGAGTTTGTCCGCGTCCGGGCCAACCCGGCGCGGTCCGGGGCGAGCCCGAGGTCTGCCCGGTCCGCGAGGTCCGTCCCGTCGGATGTGCCCGACGGCCGGTGCGTCCGGGGGAGTGGGGCGATTTCGTGACCAATGCCACCAGGTCACCCCAGGTCATCGGGGTTTCTGCCTGCCTAGCCTCGGCTGATGCCTGACGACCGCACCCTCGACAACCAGGACACCCCCGGTGCCCTGCTCGACCGTTCGGACGATACCCCCTCGTGCGATCGGCCGACCAGCCCGCGTTCCGCCGGGGCGAACGCCCGCCTGCTGGCCGCCGGGCCCGCCCGGGCCAGGATCGCCCTCGCCGCCGGCGTGCTGTGCTGCCTCGGGCTGACCGCCGCCGCCCAGGGGGCGCGGGAGGGCTCCGCCGACACGGTCCCGGCCGCCGCACCCTCCGCGCTCGCCGAGCGCGCCGAGCCGGCCCCGGCCTCCCGCGAGATGCAGCGCGTCGCCGCCTCCGCCGACCCCACCCGCGCGCCCGACCCCGACACCACCACCCCCGCGCCGAAGCGGACCACGCCCAGGGCGGCCGACCCGGCGCCGGTCGCCGGGCTCGACGAGGCCCAGATGGAGAACGCCGAGGCGATCGTGCGCACCGGGCGGAAGATGGGGATGCCCCGGCGTGCCCTGGTGATCGCGGTCGCCACCGCGATGCAGGAGAGCAACCTCTACAACGTCGCCAGCGGGGTGCTCCCGGAGTCCCGCGACTACCCGCACCAGGGCATCGGCTGGGACCACGACTCGGTCGGGCTGTTCCAGCAGCGCTCCAGCAGCGGCTGGGGCGAGGTCGGGCAGCTCATGGACCCGGAGTTCGCCACCCGGCAGTTCCTCTCCGCGCTCGCGCAGGTGCCCGGCTGGCAGCGGATGCGGCTGACCGAGGCCGCCCAGGCGGTGCAGATCTCCGCCTACCCGGAGCACTATGCCAAGCACGAGTGGCGCGCCGCGAAGGTGGTCGAGGCGGTCGTGACCGCCGGGCAGTAGACTTGATCAACCACTGTGGACGGTTGCGATTCGGCCATCCGGGGTACATGGGTTGTGGTGCCGGGGTACACATGGATGAGGCACCACCGACAAGGAGGACGACATGTCCCTGATGCAGCGGATCAGCACCTTCCTGCGCTCGCCCAAGGGTCAGCAGCTGGTCGATCGTGGCCGGCGTGAAGTGAGCAAGCCCGGCACCCAGCAGAAGCTGAAGGGCCTGGCGGCCAAGCTCCAGAACCGCCGCTGACCCTCGTCACCGACCGACTCTCCGACCCCCGGGAGACCCTGTGACCGATTCCGCGCCCGTCGACGGCCAGCCCGCCACCGGAGACCCGCAGCCACCGGTGGCGGCTCCGGTGCCGACGCAGGACGCCCCGGAGGCGCCCCCGCTGAAGCTCTGGGACCGGATGCGGGAGGACCCGCAGTACGCTCCCGAGCACCTCGCGTTGGAGGCTGTCCGCCGGCTGGGGCCGGAGGCGGCGCAGTGGGCGGCACGGGCCCGGGCGGAGCAGCCCGGGGCCTCCGCCGACGCCCTGGCCGAGCAGGCGGTACGCAGGTTCGTCAACCACGCCCGGTTCTCCGGCGCGGTCTCGGGCGCGGCCGGGCTGCCCGGGGCCGTCATTGACGTGGGGGTGCTGGCCTGGACCCAGGCCCGGATGGTGCTGCACGTCGCCGCCGCGTACGGCGTCGACCCGCTGCACGGCGACCGGGCCACCGATTTGCTGGTGTTGCAGAAGGTGCACAAGGTCGCCGAGAGCGCCCGGCTCGCGCTCGGGGTGGCCGCCGGCCGGGAGCGCGCCGGCGCCCTGTTCGGCGGCGGCGGCCAGAACCCCCTCGGCAAGGTGATGTTGCGCCTCGGGGTGCGGCTGGCCCAGATGGCCGGGGTGCGCGCGGCGAAGCGGGTCTTCGCCAAGGTGGTGCCCGGCGCGGCGATCGTCCTCGGCACCTGGGCCAACTCGTCGGCCACCAAGGACCTCGCGGAGCGCACCCGTGCGCTCTACCGCCAGCACGGCACCCCGGGCGTCCCCGAACCTCGCCGGCCCTGACTCCGCCGGCCCGACCGGCCGCTCCGGCTGACAGCCGGAGCGGCCGGCGGCGTGTCGGGGTGCGACCCGGTGGGGTGCGGCGCCGGGCTGCCGGCCCCGGACGTCGGTCAGGCGCTCAGGCGGAAGGCGCGCCACGCGACGTCGGCCAGCCGGTCCTGCCCGGCCGCGTTGGGGTGGAACCAGTCCAGCGGGTTGACCAGGTCCAGGTTGAACCGGACCCGGTGCGCCGCGCCGCCGTCGTGCCGGCAGCGCGAGCCGTATGCCTTGCAGGCCGCGGCCAGTTGGGTGTTGTAGTCGTCGATCCGCTCGCGGACGGCCGCCCGGCGGGCCCGGGCGAGCGGATCCGTCGAGGTCGGGTCGGCCAGCAGCGCCGGGCAGACCCCCCGCTTCCAGGCCCGCACGGCCCGCGCGTCGGTGTGCCCGACCTCCCAGAGCCGGTAGAGGTCCGGGACGCTCACCACCAGCACCCGGGCCTTCGGGCGGCCCTGGCGCAGGACCCGCAGGCCCCGGTCGACCTCGGCGCGGAACTGCTTGACCGGCGTCATCGCCTCGATGCCGCCCCGGCAGGCGTCGTTGGCGCCGATCAGCACCGTGACGTGGTCGACGCGGTCGCGTACGGCCCGCTGGGCCTGCCCCTCCAACGACGCCGCTCGGGCGCCCGGACTGGCGTGGTTGTGCGCCCGGCCGCGGACGGCCGGGTCGCGGTCGAGCAGCCGTCGGTAGACGCTGTCGACGCGAAGCCCGTCCCCCGTTGACCAGGAGTTGCGCTCGCAGGAGACGAGCACCAGGCAGGAGCCGAAACCGGTGCTGATCGAGTCGCCGAGGGCCGCGATGCCGCCCGGCGAACCGGGCGACGGAGTCTCCCGGGGCGGGCGGGAGCCGGTCTCCCCGCCCCCCTCGCAGGCGAGCGCGACCAGCGCCAGCAGGCAGGCGGCCACGGTGACCCAGCGTCGAGGCGGCATACCATCCCCAGTCACGCAGCGGAGAGCGACAGCGCGGTAACTCTAAGCGTGGAGGCGGCGGGTCGGGCCGCTGCTGTCGGGTATGCGGCAGACGGCTGTCCCGACATGAACGGGCGTGCTATGCGGAGGCGGTACGCCATGGTGGGCGCTGGCCGTGCAGCCACCAGTGCAGGGCGCGGGTGATCCGTGGCAGCACCAGGTAGGTCATCAGCGGGGTCAGCGTGAGGGTCATCAGCAGCACCCGGGCGGGCAGCGGCAGACCCGGCAGGAACCGGCTGGTGAGCAGCGTCGCGGTCAGGCTGAGCGGAAAGAAGGCCAGCCAGATCGTGACCGCCTGCTTCCAGCGCGGCGGGGACGGCGGCGCCGCCTCGGCACCGGCCGGCACGCTCTGCGCGCCGTGCTCCCGCGGCGGGTCGAACCAGCCCTCGATGCCGGTGCGCCGCTCCACCCGGGTGTGCTCGACGATGCCCTGCGCCGAGGAGAGCCACCAGTGCCGCTGCGGGGACTCCTCCCAGCGTCGCAGCGTCTCCTGGTCGGCGAAGCGGTAGAGGACGTGCCACTCGCCGGAGCCGGGCGCGCTGCGCACCCAGCCGGAGCCGAGGAACCCCGGGAACGCCTCGGCCAGCGCGGTGCCGGCCCGCATCCAGGCCACCATCTCGCTGGTCCGGGCGGGGTCGGTGCGCCGCGCGACGGCGACGGTCACCGGCAGCGCGTGAGTGGTCGTCATGACGACCATCCTCCCCGCCCGGGCCCGCTCCGACCGGCTCGCGGGGCCCCGGTGTAACGCACCCCACCGGCATCGTGACGCGGCACACCCGGGGCCCGGCGGACAGCCGCCCCCGCCCGCCGGGCGGGGGCCGGGGCGGGCCGCCCGGGAGCACCGCCGGGGCGCTCCCGGACGGGTTAACCGGGCGGATCGGGGGTAGCTCGGTGCAATGACGAGATCGCAGCCCCGACGCGCCCGTGGCACCGTCGGCCACGCCTACAGCGCGCTCAACCTGCGGCTCCTGCTCGCCGGCTTCGGGCTGGTCACCATGGTCGTGTTCGCGGTCCTCGCGTTCCGCGCCGACCTGGCCTGGCTGGGGGTCGCCTGCGCGGTCCTCGCCGTCGTCGCCGTGGTCGACCTGGTCGTCATCCAGCGCCGCCGCGCCGCCCGCCGCCGGGAGGAGCCGGGCGCCCGCCACTCACTGTTCGAGTGACAGGAGTACGAGATGCCCATCGCGACCACCAACCCCGCCACCGGAGAACTGCTCAGGAGCTTCGAGCCGATGACGGAGGAGCAGATCGACGCCGCCATCGGGCGCGCCGACCTGGCGTACCGTCAGCTGCGTGACATCCCGGTCGAGCGGCGCGGGCGGTGGCTGACCGCGGCGGCCGACCTGCTGGAGGCGGAGCGCGACGAGATCGCCCGGCTGATGACCACCGAGATGGGCAAGACGTACGCGGCGGCGAAGGCCGAGGTCACCAAGTGCGCCACGGCCTGCCGCTTCTACGCGGCCGAGGCGCCCGGGTTCCTCGCCGACGAGCCCGCCGACGCGCAGGCCGTCAAGGCCACCCGGGCGTACGTCCGCTACCAGCCGATCGGGCCGGTGCTCGCGGTGATGCCGTGGAACTTCCCGCTGTGGCAGGTGCTGCGCTTCGCCGCGCCGGCCCTGATGGCCGGCAACACCGGCCTGCTCAAGCACGCCTCCAACGTGCCGCAGACCGCGCTGCTGCTGGAGGACCTGTTCCGCCGCGCCGGTTTCCCGGAGGGGGCGTTCACCACCCTGCTGGTCGGCTCGGCCGAGGTCGACCGGGTGCTCAGTGACCCCCGGGTACGCGCGGCGACGCTGACCGGCAGCGAGGGCGCCGGCCGGTCCATCGCCCAGATCGCCGGTCGGGAGCTGAAGAAGACGGTGCTGGAGCTGGGCGGCAGCGACCCGTTCGTGGTGATGCCGTCGGCCGACCTGGACCGGGCCGCCGAGGCCGCCACCACCGCCCGCTGCCAGAACAACGGCCAGTCCTGCATCGCCGCGAAGCGGTTCGTCGTGCACACCGACGTCTTCGACGCCTTCGCCGAGAGGTTCGCCGCGAACATGTCGGCGCTGCGGGTCGGCGACCCGATGGACCCCGACACCGACGTCGGCCCGCTGGCCAGCGAGGGCGGGCGCGACGAGGTGCACGCCCAGGTGCGCGACGCGGTCGACCGGGGCGCCACCGTGCTCTGCGGCGGCGAGCCGCCCGCCGGCCCCGGCTGGTTCTACCCGCCGACCGTGGTCACCGACCTGGGACCGGAGATGCGGATGTGGTCCGAGGAGGTCTTCGGCCCCGTCGCGGGCCTCTACCGGGTGTCGTCGTACGAGGAGGCGATCGAGGTGGCCAACGGCACCTGCTTCGGCCTGGGCTCCAACGCCTGGACGCGGGACCCCGAGGAGCAGGAGCGCTTCGCCACCGACCTGGACGCCGGGAACGTCTTCGTCAACGGGATCACCACGTCCTACCCGGAACTGCCCTTCGGCGGGGTGAAGAACTCCGGCTACGGCCGCGAGCTCTCCGCACTCGGGATGCGGGAGTTCTGCAACACCAAGACCGTCTGGGTGGGCGAGGGGGCGGCCTCGGCCGGCGCCGGTGCGCACGCGGAGTAACGCGCGTCCGGCTTCCGTCGGCGTAGCCGGACGCCATCATGGGTAGGGAGTGACGCCATGACGGTGTTCGGCTTCCACGCGTCCCACGAGCAGATCCATCCCCGCGCCCTGCTGGAGGCGGTGGTGCACGCCGAGCGGGCCGGCTTCGACGCCGCCATGTCCTCGGACCACTTCGCGCCGTGGAGCGAGCGGCAGGGCCAGTCCGGCTTCGCCTGGTCCTGGCTCGGTGCCGCGCTCCAGGCCACCAACCTGCCGTTCGGGGTGGTCAACGCCCCCGGGCAGCGCTACCACCCGGCGATCATCGCCCAGGCCATCGGCACCCTCGGGGCGATGTACCCGGGCCGGTTCTGGGCCGCGCTGGGCACCGGCGAGGCGGGCAACGAGCACATCACCGGCGACCGCTGGCCGCGCAAGGACGTCCGCGCCGCCCGGCTGCGCGAGTGCGTGGACGTGATCCGCGCGCTGCTGGCCGGCGAGGAGGTCAGCCACGACGGCCTGGTCCGGGTGGACCGGGCGAAGCTGTGGACCCGGCCGGAGGAGCCGCCGGCGCTGATCGGGGCGGCGGTCAGCGTCGCCACCGCCCGCTGGTGCGCCGAGTGGGCGGACGGGCTGATCACCGTGAACGCCGCGCCCGCGCACCTGCGGGAGATGATCGACGCGTACCGGGGCGCCGGCGGGCGCGGGCCGCTGCACCTCCAGGTGCACGTGAGCTGGGCACCGGAGCAGGCCGAGGCGGAACGGCTGGCGTACGACCAGTGGCGCAGCAACGTCTTCGCGCCGCCGGTCTGCTGGGACCTGGAGACGCCGGAGCACTTCGACGTGGTCTCCCAGGACGTGCCGATGGAGAAGGTCCACGACGTCGTGAACGTCTCCGCCGACCTCGGCCGGCACGTCGGCTGGCTGGAGGAGTACCTGGAGCTCGGCTTCGACCAGATCGCCCTGCACCACGTCGGGCAGGAGCAGCGGGCCTTCATCGACGCCTTCGGCGCCGAGGTGCTGCCGAAGCTGCGCGGCACCAGCTGAGCGGCGCGGCTCAGGGCAGGCGGCGGACGAGCACCTGCCCGGGCCACGGGCCGCGGCCCGGGCGCTCGACGGTGAACGGGTCGGTGGGGGTGAAGCCCTGCCGCTCGTACCACCGCGCCAGCGCGCCGTCGCCGCCCGCGTAGCAGTCCACCCGGAGCAGCCGGAGCCCGCGCTCGCGGGCCAGCTCCGCGGCGTGCGCCAGCAGCCGGCCGCCGAGGCCGGCGCCGGCGTGCGCCCGGTCGGTGACCAGCAGGTTCACGTACAACTCGGGCTCGACGGCGGGCGGAACGTGTTCGTTCGCCGCCCCCACCACCAGCGCGCCGACCGGCCGGTCGGCCAGCGTCGCGAGCCAGAGCCCGCCGCCGCGGGCCCACGCGTCGGCCTGCGCGATCCGCCGCGCGTCGGTCGAGGCCGGTCCGGTGCCCCACTGGCCGGTGCGGCCCCGCGCCACCAACCAGGCGGTGGCGTCGTCGAGCAGCCGCAGCACGGCGGGCGCGTCGGCGGGGCCGCCGGGACGCAGGCTCGGGCTCTGCTGGCCGGTCATGACGGACATGCTGCTACAACCAGGCGCCTCGATGGTAGGCCGGGCTGGGCAGCGGCCCTCGGCGCCGCGAGCCGGCCCGCTCGCCGAGGTCTCGCCAGGGTGGCGCTCTCCGCGCGCCCGCGCTGCTGATCGTGGTCAGGGCGCTGCCGGCAACCGGGTCCCAGGTCCGCCGGGTCGGGCCGGCCAGGGCGGCGCGGGTGCCCTCCGGCAGCCGCCGCCACACCCGCCGCTCCGCGTCGTCCATGCCGGGCACCCTGTAGTACGTCCCGGGAGGCCGCCGAGAACCGGGCGGTTGCCGGCCGCGCGGCCCGTCCCGCGCGACGGGGCCCGACCGAGGTGGTGGCCTCCCCCGGGCCCGGAGGAGGCCACCACACGAGCGGCGTGAGCGTCACCCGACGGTCGGGCCGGCGCGGTCGAGGCGACCGGTCGCCGGAGGGCGACGGACGCGGTCGGTCAGGACAGCGTGCAGGCCGCGCCGTTGAGGGTGATCAGTCCGGGCGCCGGATTGGCGCCGCCGCCGGTTACCGCGTTGAAGCCGAAGGTGACCGAGCCGCCCGGGGCGATCCGGGCGTTGTGCGACTCGTTGCGGGCGGTGACCGTGGCCCCGGCCTGGGTCGTCTTCGCCAGCCACGCCTCGCGCACCTTCTGGTCGCCGGTGAAGGCGAAGCGGGCCGCCCAACCGTCGACGGCGGCGGTGCCGGTGTTGCGGATGGTCACCTGGGAGGTGAACCCGCTGCCGCCGTGCCAGGTGCCGTAGTTGGTGTAGGTGGCCGCGCAGGTCGGCGCGGGCACCGCGGCCGAGTCGCCCTGGTCGGCCAGGAACGAGGCGATCCAGGCGAGCGCCGAGTTCCAGTTGATCGCCACCTCGTTGGTCGCGTACGAGTTGATGTCGTCGACGTAGCAGAACATCGGCTTGCAGCCGGCGAGCAGCTTCGCGGCGAACGGGTCCTGCAGGGCGGCGTTCGGGCCGCCGGCCAGCGAGCCGGCCGGGGGCTTCGGCAGGTCCGGGTCGAGCTGGTGGCCGAAGATCCGGCTGTGCTGGTTCTCCGCCGCGTGCTCGCCCCACCCGGTCACGTACGAGATGTTCAGCGCGTTGCGGCCCAGGACGTAGTCCATCGCCTGCACGGCGCCGTCGCGGTACTTCGCGTCCCGGGTCAGGTCGAAGGCGGTGGCCAGCACGATCGCGTTGTTGATGACGTTGCTGTTGCCGCCCCAGAAGTAGCTGCCCGCGTCTCCGGGCATCGGCAGCCCGTACGCCTGCCGGTTCAGCTCGGCGAGGTGGGCGTCGGCGGCGGCGGTCACCGAGGCCCGCACGCGGGCCAGGTCGGCGGCCGGCAGCCCGTTGGGCACCGTGGCCAGGTCGAGCCGGCCCAGCGCGGCGACGCCCTGCCAGCCGAAGCCGCGCGGGTCGAAGACGTCCGCGGTGTGCTGCGGCGACGCGGTCAGGTCCGCCAGGTACGCCTGCTCCCCGGTGCTCAGGTAGAGCTCGACGGCCGCCCAGTAGAACTCGTCGCTGACGTTGGTGTCGTCGTACGCGCCGCCGCCGGTGCTGTCGGCCGGGCTGGCGTACCGCGTCGGGTTGGCCTCGGCGGCGGCGTAGGCCGTCTTCGCCGCCGTGCCGCAGCGCGTCGCGAAGGCCGCGTCGTAGGGGGCGAAGAGCCGCGCGCACTGGGCGGCGACTGCGGCCAGGTTGAGGGTGGCGGCGGTGGACGGCGGGTGCAGCTCGCGCTGCTCCGGGTCGTCGTGCGGGGCGAGCGGCAGCCCGGTCCAGTTCCGGTCGTGGATCTTGTGGTGGGCCATCCCGGCGAGCGGCTTGCCGGCCGGCACCTGCATGCGCAGCAGGAACTCCAGCTCCCAGCGGGCCTCGTCGAGCACGTCCGGCACGCCGTTGCCGCGCTCGGGCACCCGCAGCGTGTTGTCGCCGAGGGCCGCGCCGTGTCCGGCGGTGGCGGCCGTGCGGGTCCGCTCGAAGGTGTTCAGCAGCTGGTAGGTGGCGATGCCGCCGTTGACCACGTACTTGCCGTGGTCGCCGGCGTCGTACCAGCCGCCGCGCACGTCCAGCGAGTAGTCGCAGACGCCCGGCTGGCAGGGCACGGAGGTGTCGCCCTTGTTGGGCGCCACGCCGAGGTGCCCTGCGGGGCGGGCGTACTCGGCGCCGATCAGGTCGCCGTCGATGGCGATGCCGCTGCGCTGGGCGTAGAAGAACTGGAGCGAGTCGGAGCGCAGCCGGTCGTAGAGGGTGCCGGAGATGTCGAACGGGTGGCTGGTCTCGCCGTCGACGGTCAGGGTCAGCCCCGCCCCCGGGCTCCGGTACGACGAGAAGTCGAGGGTCTGCACGTTCTGCCCGGAGGCGGCGTCGACGCCGCGCGGGGTGGTGGTGCCGCTGGCCAGGACCGCGCCGGCGGCCGAGCGGAGCTGCCAGGGCAGGGCCTCGGTCGCCGATGTCACCACGGTGGCGTTCTTCGGCCCGCCGGGCAGGTAGCCGACCTGGTTGACCCGCACCCGCGGCCCGGTGTCGGGCACGTACGGCTCGGGCGGCTCGCCGCCGCGCAGCGAGACGTCGTCCAGGCAGATGGTCTGCTCGGCGGCGGCGCCGCCGACCTGGAAGATCAGTTGGGCGGCCGGGTTCCCCTCCGCGACCGTGAACGTCTTCTCGAAGCGCTGTGCGGTGCCGCCGGCGGTGGCGTCCACGCTGGCGTACGTGGTGTAGGGGGCGCTGCCCAGTTGCAGGACGGCCTTGACGGCGGTGCCGGGGGTGGCGGAGACGTCGAAGCCGAGGGTGTACTCGGCCCCGGCGATCAGCGGCACGCCGTCCTGGCCGATGCCGGCGTCCCACGGGCTCGCCAGGCCGCCGGGCACGGTGGTGCAGAGCCGGCCGTCGGTGATTCCGAGCGCGCCGGTGCCGTAGGAGAACCAGGGGGACACGCCGGCGCTGAAGTCGCCGTTGTCGATCTGTTCGGGGGCGTCGGGGGGCGGTTCGGCGTGGGCCGCGCCGGCGGCCCCGCCGGTCAGGGCGAGGGTGGTCGCGGCCGCGAGCAGCGCGAGGCGGCGTCGGGATGGCGTCACGGGTGGTCCTTCCGGACGACTGGGGGACGGAAGAGGTGGTGGCCACCTGGGAGCGCTCCCAGGTTGAGTTGATGCTTCCAGTGCCCCCGGGCACCTGTCAATCGATCCGGCTGGATGGTGTGCGGTCGTCCGGGAGGGCCCGCCGACAGTGAGATTCGCCGCGCGACGCGCCGAGTACCTGATCTCCTAGAGACAACTGCGCCCTCCGCCTGGCAGGCTGCCACCCATGACCCTGAAGCTGCGTTCCGTGGGAACGAGCGACCGTGGGCTGATCCGCAGTGGGAACCAGGACGCCCTGCACGCCGGCACCTGGCTCGTCGCCGTCGCCGACGGCATGGGCGGGATGGCGGCCGGCGACCTGGCCAGCGCGATCGCCATCGACGCCGTCGCTCCGCTGGACGTGGAGACCCCCGAGCACGCGCTGGTGGCCGCGCTCCAGGGCGGCATCGAGCTGGCCACCACGCGGATCCGCCAGGCGGTCGCCGAGGATCCGGAGCGGCAGGGCATGGGCACCACGCTCACCGCCCTGCTCTTCGCCCGTACGGGCAGTTGCCTGGCCCTCGCCCACGTCGGGGACTCCCGCGCCTACCTGTTCCGCGAGGGGGTGCTCAAGCAGATCACCCGGGACGACACGTTCGTGCAGATGCTAGTCGACCAGGGGGTGATCACCGCCGACGAGGCCAGCAGCCATCCCCGCCGGGCCGTGGTCACCCAGGCGTTGCAGGGCGACGAGGTCTCCCCGGCGTACGCGACGATGGTGCCCTGGGCCGGGGACCGCTGGCTGCTGTGCAGCGACGGCCTCTCCAACGTCGTCCGGCCGGACACCCTCGCCGAGGTGCTCGCCGGGCACCCGGACCGCACGGAGTGCGCCCGCCGGCTGATCGACCTGGCGCTGCGCGCCGGCGGGCCGGACAACGTCACGGTGCTCGTCGCCGACGTCGTGCAGGAGTGAGCCGGCGGCACGGGCGGGCCAGCCGGTCAGCGCCGTGCGACCGCGCGGCGTCGCCGGTGACGACCAGAGGGCCGCTCAGCGGCGGCGCGGGGCGGCGTGCCGGGTGGGCGCGGCCGTGGTCGGGTCCTCGGGCCACGGGTGGCGCGGGTAGCGGCCGCGCAGCTCAGCCCGCACCCGCGGATAGCCCGTACGCCAGAAGGAGGCCAGGTCGGCGGTGACCGCCACCGGCCGCCCGGCCGGGGAGAGCAGGTGCAGCAGCACCGGCACCCGCCCGTCGGCGACGCGGGGCGCGTCCCGCCAGCCGAAGGTCTCCTGGAGCTTCACGGCGAGCACCGGCGCCGCCGGATCGGCGTAGCCGAGCCGCACCCGCGACCCGCTGGGCACGGTGATCCGCTCCGGCGCCACCTCGTCGAGCCGGGCCGCCAGCGTCCACGGCAGCAGCCGGCGCAGCGCGCCGGCGACGTCCACCCGGGCCAGGTCGGCCCGGCGGCGGGCGCGGGCCAGCTCCGGGCCCAGCCAGGCGGGCGCGTCGGCGAGCAGCGCCTCGTCGTCCACGTCCGGCCAGTCGCCGCCCAGCGCGTGCCGGCAGAACGCCAGCCGCTCGCGCAACGCCAACGCCGCCGGGGTCCAGGTCAGCAGCCCGAGGCCGGTACGGCGCAGCCCGGTCAGCAGGGCCCGCGTCAGCTCCGCCGGGTCGGGTCGGGCGAGCGGCCGCTCGACCAGCTCGATCGCGCCCAGCCGCACCACCTCCCGGGCCACCACGTCCGCGCCGCTCCAGCCGACCTCCCGCTCGGTGCGCAGCAGCGGCCCGCCGGCCTCCCGGGCGGTCGCCTCGTCCAGCGGGGTGGCCAGCCGGACCCGGGCGGTCGGCGCGCCGGGGGACCGGTCCGCCACCGCGACCGCCAGCCAGTCGGCGCCGGCCAGCCCGGACCCGGGCGCCAGCTCCGCCGCGGTTCCGCCGCTCATCAGGTACGCCGAGCCGCCCGGGCGCCGCGCCCGGGCCAGCCGCTCCGGGTGGGCCAGCCCGACCAGCAGCCCGGCGGCCAGGTCGTCGGTCAACCGGCCGGGGCCGCGCCGCCCCGCCGGCGCGGCGGGCGCCTCGGGCAGGGCGGCGCGCAGCCGGCGTACCTCCGCGCGCCAGCGGGCGGTGGCTCCCGGGTCCGCACCCGCGCGCAGCCGCCGCCAGGCCGCCGTCAGGTCGTCGCCCGGCCCGGCGGCGGTCTCCTCGGCGAGCACGGCCACGACCTCCGCGGCCCGGTCGGGACCCACCCGGCGGGCCCCGTCGAGCAGCGCGCGGGCGAGCCGGGGGTGGGCGCCGACCGCGGCGATCGACCGCCCCCGGTCGGTGATCCGGCCGTCGACGTCCACCGCGCCCAGGGCGGTGAGGGTCTCCCGGGCCACCGTCATCGCCGCCGTCGGGGGCGGATCCGGCAGGGCCAGCCCGGTCCCGTCCGGCGACCCCCAGGCGGCCAGCTCCAGCGCGAAGCCCGTCAGGTCGGCGGTGGCGATCTCCGGCTCCGGCTGTGCGGCCAGCCGCTCGTGGGTCGCCGCCGACCAGCAGCGGTACACGTACCCGGGCGCCTCCCGGCCCGCCCGGCCGGCCCGCTGGGTCGCCGCCGCCCGGGACACCGGCACGGTGACCAGTGCGCCCAGCCCGCGGGACAGGTCCATCCGGGCGACCCGCGCCAGCCCCGCGTCCACCACCACCCGGACGCCGGGGACGGTGAGGCTGCTCTCCGCCACCGACGTCGCCAGCACCACCCGCCGCCGGTCGGCCGGCCGCAGCGCCGCGTCCTGGTCGGCGCCGCGCTGCCGGCCGTGCAGCGGGAGGACGGCGACCGTGTCGCGCAGTCCGGCCAGCCGGCCGGAGACGGCGGCGATCTCGCCGGCCCCCGGCAGGAAGACCAGCACGTCCCCGTCGCGCTCGCGCAGCGCCCGGTGCACGGTCGCCGCGACGTGGTCGAGCAGGCCCCGGTCGACCGGGCCGGCGCCGGGCGCGGTCACCGGCCGGGGCGGCGGTGCCCAGATCCGGGCCACCGGGTGCAGCGCCGCCGAGGCGCGGACGATCGGCGCGGGTTCGTCGCCGCCGAGCAGCGCGGCGAACCGGTCCGCCTCGGGGGTGGCCGACATCGCCAGCAGCCAGAGGTCGGGGCGCAGCGCGGTGCGGGCCTCCACGGCGAACGCGAGCGCCAGGTCGGCGTCGAGCTGCCGCTCGTGGCACTCGTCGAGCAGCACGGCGCCGGTCCCGGCCAACTCGGGATCGCGGTGCAGGCGGCGGAGCAGCAGCCCGGTGGTGACCACCTCGACGCGGGTCCGCGGGCCGCCGCGGCGCTCGCCGCGCACGGCGTACCCGACCCGCTCGCCGAGCGGCTCGCCGAGCAGCGCGGCCATCCGGCGCGCCGCCGCGCGGGCGGCCACCCGGCGCGGCTGGGCGACCAGCACCCGACCGGTCACCTCGGCGGCCACGGCCAGCGGGGCGAGCGAGGTCTTGCCGGTGCCCGGCGGGGCGACCAGCACCCCCGTGCCGGTCCTGCGCAGCGCCGCGACCAGCTCCGGCAGCACCGGCCGTACGGGCAGGTCGAGGGAGACGTCGGAGAGCACGGCCAAGTCTCGCACCGGCCGGCGCTGGCTCAGGCGCGGCGTACCCCGGCGACGCCGCCGACGAAGGCGCGCCAGGCCGGCGCGGGGAAGGCCAGCACCGGTCCCTGCCGGTCCTTGCTGTCGCGCACGGCGACCCGGTCCGGTCCGACGGCGACCTCCACGCAGTTGCCGTTGCCGACGCTGCGGGTGCTCGTGCGCCACTGGGCCCGGGTGAGGTCGAACGCGGTCATCGGCGGTACCCCCGTTTGTGCCAGCGTGCCGCGCCAGCGGTCACGCAAAGTGACGAGAAGCTTCCGCCAGGCGCGTCAGCGACGCCTCCGGACCGAGTGCCATCCGGCACAGCTCCTCGTGCACAAGGCTATACCCGCGCACCTGGACGGCCTCCTCCAGAGCCAGTCCCATGGTGAGATTTTCCAGGTAAACCACGGTCGCGTCGGCGGCATCGGCGAATGTCAGCACGACGTACGGGGCGTTCATCGCCGGGTGCCCGCCGGCCGAGAAGGGAAGTACCTGAAGAGTTACGTTCGGTAGCTGAGCGACCTTCGCGAGATGTGCCATCTGATCGGACATGACGGCCCCACCGCCCACCGGCCGGCAGAGCGCCGCCTCGTTCAGCACCACCGACAGCTCGACCGGGTTCTCGCGGTGCAGCACGTTCTGCCGGTGCAGCCGCGCGGCCACCTTGCGTTCGATCCCGTCCTCGCCCGCGGTGCGCCGGAAGACCTCCCGGGCGTACGCCTCGGTCTGCAGGAGCCCGGGCACCGCCTCGACCTCGTACGTCCGCAGGGTCGCCGCCTCCGCCTCCAGCCCGACGTAGAACTCGAACCACTCGGGCAGCACGTCGCTGTAGCTCTGCCACCAGCCGCGCTGCTGCGCCCCGCGGGCGATCTCGATCAGCGCCTCGGCGTCGGCCCCGGTCACCTCGTACAGGGCCAGCGCGGCCCGGACGTCGCGCGGCTTGATGCCGATCTGGGCGTTCTCGATGCGGGAGAGGTTGCTCTTCGACATGTCCAACTGGCGGGCCGCGACGTCCAGGGTCATCCCGGCACGCTCGCGCAACTGGCGGAGTTCCCGGGCGATACGGCGGCGGCGGACGGTGGGGCTGGCGGTCACCCTCCGAGTCTGTCACGACAAGATCCCCAGGTGGCATAAGCACGGAGTGCAACTACCAGAAACGGGAGTTGCGTTGCAGTCACGGCCGGTGCATCCTTGCCCGGTTGCGATCACTGTGGACGACCCGCGGGAGGACCGGTTGCTCATCGCCGACGAGTTCTTCCTGATCACGCACAACGACAGCCGGGGCAAGGCGAAGCTGCACCCGTCAGCGACCGGCCTCGGTCTCGCCGGCGGGCTGCTCGGTGAGCTGCTCCTTCGTGGACACGTCACCATCTCCTCCGGACTGGTCGCCGTCGTCGACCGTCGCCCGCCGGCGGACGCGCTGGCGCACACCGTGCTCGACCAGGTCGTGGGCGAGACGCAGCAACACCCGGTGCGCACCTGGCTCAGCTTCCTGGCGCCGACCGCCACCGCCTCGGTGGGGGAGCGGCTGGTCAGGGCGGGAGTGCTGCGTCGGCGCGAGAACCGGCGGCTGCTGCGCACCACCGTCAGCTACCTGCCGATCGACCTGAACGCGGTGGCCTGGCCGGCCACCCGGCTGCGCGCCCTGCTCGACCGGCCGGAGCCGCCGAGCGTGCCCGACGGGCTGCTGCTGGGCCTGGTCGTGGCCGCCGGGCTGAGCCGCGAGGTGCTGTGGAGCGCCGGTCCCCGGGCGCACCACCGGCTGAACGTGCTCCTGCCCGCGCTCCCCCCGCCGCTGCGGGACCTCGTGGCGCACACCGAGGCCGCGGTCGGCGCCGCCGTGCTGCGCGGCGTCGGCTGACCGGCACCCCTCCACCCTCCCCTCGAACCGGAGTCCGCCCATGTCGACACCAACGCTCGACCGACCGAGCAACGTCTCCGAGGCCCTGGCCCGTGGCCGGCTCGGTGTCCCGTCGGTGATCTTCTTCGTCCTCTCCGCCGCCGCCCCGCTGACCGTGGTGGCCGGCGTCGTCACCACCGGCTACGGGGTCGTCGGCGTGCTCGGCATCCCGGTGGCCTTCCTGACGGTCGCCGCGGTGCTGGCCCTCTTCTCCATCGGGTACGTGGCGATGGCCCGGCGGATGACCAACGCCGGCGCGTTCTACGCGTACGTCGCCCGGGGGCTGGGCCGCCCGGCCGGCGTCGGCGCCGCCTGGGTGGCGCTGATCGCGTACAACGCGCTCCAGGTGGGCCTCTACGGCACCATCGGCGCCGCCGCGGAGCCGGTGCTGGGTCGCCTGTTCGGGGCGGCCCCGGCGTGGTGGATCGTGGCGCTGGTCGCCTGGGCGACGGTCGGGGTGCTCGGCCTGCTCCGGATCGACCTCAACGGCCTGGTGCTGGCGGCGCTCCTGGTCGCCGAGATGGTGGTGATCGTTGTCTTCGACCTCGGGCAGCTGTCCCACCCGGCCGGCGGGGAGGTCAGCTTCGCCGCCCTGTCGCCGGAGAACCTCGTCGGGCCCGGCGCCGGTGCGGTGCTGGTGCTGGCCATCCTGGGCTTCGTCGGCTTCGAGTCCGCCGTGGTGTTCAGCGAGGAGAGCAAGGACCCGCGGCGGACGGTGCCGCTGGCCACCTACCTCTCGATCGCGATCATCGCGGGCGTCTACGCGCTGTCGTCGTGGAGCATGACCGTCGCCGTCGGCCCGGACCGGATCGCCGCCGAGGCGGGCGAGCAGAGCATCGGGCTGATCTTCAACCTCGCCGGGGCGCACCTCGGGGAGACGGCCGTGACCATCGGCCAGGCGCTCTTCCTGACCTCGGTGCTCGCCGCGATGATCTCCTTCCACAACACCACCGCCCGGTACGCATTCGCGCTCGGCCGGGAGCGCGTGCTGCCGGCGGTGTTCGGGCAGACCTCGCCGCGTACCGGGTCGCCGCAGGCGGCCTCCCTCGCGCAGAGCGCGCTCGGGCTGGCGGTGATCGTGTGCTACGCGGTCAACGGCTGGGACCCGGTGGTGCAGCTCTTCTACTGGGTCGGCACGGCCGGCGGCTTCGGCGTACTGCTGCTGATCGCCACCACCTCGGTCGCGGTGATCGCCTTCTTCGCCCGGCGCCGGGGGTCCGAGGGGGTGTGGCGGGCCGCGTTGGCTCCCGGCCTCGCCGCCGTCGCCCTCGCCGTGATCGTCGCGCTGGCGGTGGCGAACTTCGCCGACCTGCTCGGGGTCGCACCGGACTCGCCCCTGCGCTGGGCGGTGCCGGCGGTCTACCCGGTCGCCGCGCTGCTCGGCGTGCTCTGGGCGCTGGTGCTGCGCGGCGGCCGTCCCGACACGTACGCCCGCATCGGTCTGGGCGCGGAGAGCGTGACGGCCACGGTGGCGCCGTCCGGGCGGGTGGACGGTCCGGTGCCGAGCGCGACGGCGGCGCGGCGATGAGCGGGATGCGGATCGAGCGGCTCGGGCCCGGGGAGACGGCCCTGGTCGCCGACCGGATCGCCGAGGCCTTCATGGCGCTCGACGCGCCCCGGTGGCTGGTGCCCGACCCCGGACGGCGGCAGTCCGTGCTGGCCGGCAACTTCGCGATCCTGGTGGAGCACGCGATGCGGTACGGCCTGGTCCACGCGACCGCGGACCGGGCGGGGGTGGCGGTCTGGTTCCCGTCGGTGGGTGAGCCCGCCCCGCCCCCGCAGGACTACGACGCCCGGCTGGCCGCGGCGTGCGGGGAGTGGACGGACCGGTTCGTGCACCTGGACAAGCTCTTCGCCGCCCACCACCCGCACCCGGACCACCACCACCTGGCGTTCCTCGCCGTCGCGCCGGGCCGGCAGGGGCAGGGGCTGGGCAGCGCGCTGCTGCGGCACCACCACGCGGTCCTGGACACCGAGGGGGTGCCGGGTTACCTGGAGGCGGCCAGCGAGGCCGGCCGGGATCTGTACGCGCGGCACGGCTACCGGGTCGACGAGCCGTTCCACCTGCCCGACGGCACGCCTTTCTGGCCGATGTGGCGGGAACCCGCGCGCTGAACGACGACGCCCGGGCCGCCCCGCGAGGGGTGACCCGGGCGTCGGTGCGCCGGTGGTGGTGCGTGGGCGACGGCGGGGGCCGTCGCCCACGTCTCTCAGTACGTGCCGTCGAGCTGCCCGCGCAGCTTGGTCAGCGCCCGGGCCAGCAGCCGGGAGACGTGCATCTGGGACACGCCGATCTGCTCCGCGATCTGCGACTGCGTCAGGTTGCCGTAGAACCGCAGCGTCAGGATCTTCTGCTCGCGCTCGTCGAGCGTGGCCAGCGCCGGGCCGAGGGCGACCCGCAGCTCGGCCAGCTCGAACTCGCCGTCCTCACCGCCGAGCATGTCGCCCAGCTCCGTGGCCCGGTCGCCGTCGCCCGTGGGGGTGGAGAGCGAGACCGCGTTGTAGGCGCGGGCGCCCTCCAGGCCCTCCAGCACCTCTTCCTCGGTGAGCTTGAGGTGGGCGGCGATGTCGGCGACCGTCGGCGAGCGGCCGAGGGTCTGCAGCAGCGAGCTGTTGGCGTCGGAGATGGCCAGCCGCAGCTCCTGGAGCCGGCGCGGCACCCGGATGTCCCAGGTGCGGTCGCGGAAGTGCCGCTTGAGCTCGCCGATGATGGTGGGGATCGCGTAGCCGGCGAAGTCGACGCCGCGGGACGGGTCGAACTTGTCGATCGCCTTGATCAGGCCGACGGCGGCGGTCTGGGCCAGGTCGTCGGTGGGCTCGCCCCGACCGCTGTAGCGGTGGGCGAGGTGGTTGGCGAGCGGCAGCCAGGCCTCGATCGCCCGGTCACGCAGGGCGGCGCGCGACGGGTGGTTCGCCGGCAGCGCGGCCATCGCGTTGAGCAGGTCGGCGGCGCTGTCGGTGAGCGCCCTCGGGTCCAGCTTCTCGGTGGTGCTCGGTGTTGTTTTCGCCTGCTCGCTCATCGTTGGCGCGGTCATGGGTGGTCCTCCCTGCACCTCGTCCGCGGACAAAAAGACGTGACGCTTTGGTTTAGCTTCAGATGTCCGTTCGGGAGTCACCTTAGCCCGATCGGTCCGAAGAAATCTAGCCGAAAGTACGATGTCCTTAAGTAATTTTCGACCGTGAAAGCCCTGAAGGGGACGAAAGCTCCTCGGTCTGTGAGCCGGCTTACCCGGGCGGACGGCGGACCCGCCCGGCCGGACATCGACGACCGTGCCTCCGGACGGCCGCAGCGGCCGGCCGAGCGGGCCACGAAGCCGGGATGGGCGGCCCGCCCAATGTCGGCTTTCCGTCGTTGTCCCGTCGACGGGACGGGCCGTAGCGTGCGGGTACGTGAACCGCCCCGGAGGTGCCGTGCTCGACCCCGCCGCTCCCCAGCTCGTCGTGAACAGCCGCGCGCTCCACTTCGGCTGGCTGCCGGCGGACGCGGACGCGGTCGCGGCGCTGCCGCCGCCCGGGCTGCGGCCGTCCCCCGACCGACTGGTCTTCCTCAACCAGTACGTGGTCGACGACGAGAGCCAGACCTCCGGCTTCGGCGCGTACTCGCTGACCTACCTCGGGGTGGCGCTGGCCGGGGTGGACGCGCCCGGCGGGGTCAGCCCCGGCGGTTGGTGGACGCACTACGTGACCTGTAGCGATCGGGTCCGCGCCTACGCCGCCGCGCGCGGCGCGCCGGTCAGCGCCGGTCGCACCCGCATCGAGCACCACGACGGGCAGATCACCGCCGAGACGGAGATCGACGGCGTGCCGTTGATCCGTGCCCGCTGCCAGGTCGGCGACACCGGCCAGAGCGTCAGCAGCGGCCACCACCGCTACTTCACCGCCCGCGACGGGCAGCTGCTCAGCTCCGTGTACCCGTACGTCGCCGAACCGGTGAGCCCGTTCGTGATCGAGTCGGTCGAGTTCCTGGAGCCGGAGCACCCGATCTACGCGCTGCGTCCCGAGAACCCGCTGACGATCGGCTTCGGCTTCTACTCCCCGCGGGCCTCGTTCGCCTACCCGGGCGGGCTGACCGTGCACGACGCCGGGCCCGACCCCGAGCGGCCCGTACCCGCCCGCAACCGGGTCGACGCCCTCTCCGTGCCCGCCTGAGCGCGGGTCGGGAGGTGGAGCCGGGGCACGGAGACGATCACCAGGTGCCGGCGCGCCGGTCCCGCAGCGGGCGGCCGTCGGGGTCGTAGACCAGCCGGTACGCCGGCACCGCCCAGGCCCGCGTGTACCAGGGCAGCCGCTCCGGCCGGTGCGGCAACAGCCGGCCCGGCGGCCGGGGGCCGACCCGCCCGGCGTCGTACCACCGTTGCAGCGCGTCGGCGGCGGCGGTGACCGCCGCCACGGCGTCGGCCGGGTCGATCAGGTCGGCGTCCCCGCCGCCCGCCGGGTCGCGGTCCAGGTGCTCGCGCCACAGCCGCAACCGCAGCTCCCGGGCGAAGACCCGGGCCCCGTCGCCCTGGCCGGCCGGGTCGGTCGGAGCCCGCTCGTCCCGCGTCTCGTCCAGCACCGCGCAGGAGAGCTCGCTGTCGTGGGTCCAGGAGCGGCGGTTGAAGTTGTCGCTGCCGACGCTGGCCCACACGTCGTCGACGACGCACACCTTGGCGTGCACGTACACGGGGGTGCCGGAGTGGTTCTCCACGTCGAGCACGTGCACGCGTTCCGGCGCCGCCCGTTCGCAGAGCGACAGCGCCTGCTCCCGGCCGACCGTGTTCGGCGGCAGCGCCAGCCGGCCGTCCACGTCCGGGTAGCGGGGGACCACCGCCACCAGGTGCAGGTCGGGGCTGTCCCGCAGCGCCCGGGCGAAGAGGTCGGCCACCTCGGTGGACCAGAGGTACTGGTCCTCCAGATAGATCAGCCGCCGGGCCCGCCGGACCGCCTTGGTGTAGCCGCGGGCCACGGTGCGCTCGCCGTCGGGGGCGAAGGAGTAGCGGGGCCGCACGGCCGGGTAGGTCCGCAGCACCTGGATGTGGTGGGTCCCGCAGGGCGGCGGGTCGGGGGGCTGCTCCGGCAGCGGGTCGGGCCGCAGGTCCGCGCCGCGCAGCCGGTCCCGCAGGTACGCGAGGGGGTTCTCCGAGTCCAGCGGCATCGGGTCGGTCCACCGCTCGCGGAAGGTGGTGTCGAGCGCCCCCACCGCCGGCCCGCGCACCGCGAGCTGCACGTCGTGCCAGGGCGGGTGCTCGCCGTAGCGGGGGGACATCTGCACGGCCTGCGGGTCGCCCCGGTGCTCCGCGTCGTCGCGCCGGCTGTGGCACAGGTCGATCCCGCCGGCGAAGGCGACGTCCCGTTCCGGCGCGCGGGGATGTCGCAGCACCACCAGCTTCTGGTGGTGCGAGCCGCCCCGGCGGACCCGCTGGTCGAGCAGCACCTCACCGCCGGCGGCGGAGACCGTCTCGCTGAGGGTGCGGTTCTCCGCCTCGCTGTAGGAGAGGGCGTCGAGGTGGGAGCGCCAGACCAGCCCCTTGACCACCACGCCCCGCTGCGCGGCCCGGGCGAAGAGCTGGGCCACGGTCGGCCCGTCCGGGCGCAGCCGCTGGTCCGGGTCGCCCCGCCAGTCGGTGAAGAAGAGGTGGTCGCCCGCGTCCAGCGCCTCCACCTCGCGGACCAGCCGGTCGAAGTACTCGGCACCGTGAATTAACGGCTCGGCAAGGTTTCCGCTGGTCCAGACGGGTAACTCCGACACCGGGTTGGCGCGTTCGCGTGCGCTGAGCAACCAGTCGTGCGGTGCCATCGTTCCAGCCCCCCGAGGTCGACAACGTCCTCACGGTAGGACCCCCGTCGCGGGGGCGCATCCCGGCCGGAGCCAGGTGCCCCGGTCGGACGAACCCCGCGACGCCCACCCGAGCACGACGCGAACACCGAGGAGGCAACACCATGCCCGGCGAGACGACGAACTCCGTGACCGAGTACCGCGAGCAGGCGGTCGAGAGCGAGCGGGGTGCGCTGGTGGCGGTGTTGCTCATGGTGATCCTGGGCGTCGCGGGCATCTTCGCCGTCTCCTGACCCCACGCCCGGCGCGCCGGTGGGCGCCTCCGGTCGTGCCGGAGGCGCCCACCCGCCGGGCGCGTCAGGGCCGCCGGGCCTGCCCGTCGGTGTGCGGGAGCCGCTCGGCGGGGACGACGCCCAGCCGGCCGGCCTTGAAGTCCTCGAACGCCTGGAGCAGCTCGTCGCGGGTGTTCATCACGAACGGGCCGTAGTGCGCCACCGGTTCCCGGATCGGCTCCCCGCCCATGATGTAGAGCTCCAGCGCCGGGGTGTGGCTGTCCTGGCTCGCGTCGGCGGCGAAGGTCAGCGCGTCGCCCGGGCCGTGCACGGCCAGCTGCCCGGTGTGCACGGGCCGCCCGTCGGTGCCCACCGTGCCCCGCCCGCCCAGCACGTAGACCAGGGCGTTGAAGTCGGGCCGCCACGGCAGGTCGACGCGGGCGCCGGGCTGCACGGTGACGTGGGTGATGGTGATCGGGGTGTGGGTGGAACCCGGCCCCCGGTGCCCGGCGACCTCGCCGGCGATCACCCGGATCAGCGCGCCCCCGTCGGGCGTGGTCAGCAGCGCCGCCTCCCGGCCGCGGATGTCCTGGTAGCGGGGCGGGTTCATCTTCGCCGCGCGGGGCAGGTTGACCCAGAGCTGGGTGCCGTGGAACAACCCGCCGCTGCGGACTAGGTGCTCCGGCGGCGCCTCGATGTGCAGCAGGCCGCTCGCGGCGGTCATCCACTGGGTGTCGCCGTTGGTGATCGTGCCCCCGCCGCCCTGCGAGTCCTGGTGGTCCATGATCCCGTCGATCATGTAGGTCACGGTCTCGAAGCCGCGGTGCGGGTGCCAGGCGGTGCCCCGTGGCTCGCCCGGGGCGTAGTCCACCTCGCCCATCTGGTCCAGGTGGATGAACGGGTCCAGCTCGCCCACCGGCACGCCGGCGAACGCCCGGCGGACCGGGAAGCCCTCGCCCTCGTAGCCGCTGGGCGCGGTGGTCAGCCGGCGGACCGGCCGGAACGCGGTGGACCCGTCGAGCTCGGGCAGGCGGGGCAGGACGAGCACGTCGTCGACGGTGATGGCGGGCATCGGGGACTCCTCAGCTGTGGGGGTGGGCGGTCGACGCGTCGCGGTCCGCGCGCAGGCGCCGGCCGAGTCGCTCGAAGATCCGGGTGAGGCAGGCGACCTCGGCGTCGTCGAGGTCGTCCATCAGGTGGGCGCGCACCGAGCGCAGGTGGTGCGGGGCGGCCTCGCGCAGGGCCAGCAGGCCGGCGGCGGTGAGCACGGCCTCGCTGCCACGGCGGTCGTCGGGACAGGACTCCCGGGCCACCAGGCCGCGCCGCCGCATGGCCGAGATCTGGTACGTCAGCCGGCTCGGCGAGAAGACCAGGCGGCTCGCCAGCTCGCCCATCCGCAGCCGCTGCCCCGGGGCCTCGGAGAGCAGGACGAGCACGTGGTAGTCGGCGAAGCTGAGCGCGCTCTCGGCACGCAGATCCTCCTCCAGCTGCGTGTAGAGCCGCTGGCTGGCCTCGATGTAGGCCCGCCAGGCGGCCAGTCGGGCGCTGTCCAGGCTCTCGGTCATGCCCACACGATAACACTATTTCAAATTTTTACTACCGCCCCAGAGGCGTGCTGGTGGATTTATTCGGAGCTTGCTTCAGCTTTGAAGCAACCGGTCGACGGCCGCCCGTCCGGCCGATCCTCCGCCGAGGGCCGGGCTCCCGGCGACGGGTCACCGGGAGGGCGGTGGCGCCGGGGCGTGCATCCGGCCGAGCAGCTGACGGGCCTGCTCGGCGAGTTGCTGCTCGACGATGACGGCGTACCGGCCGGCGCGCAGCGAGCTGGCCGAGGTGAAGTCGCGCCGCCCGCCGGTCATCGCGTGCGCGACCGCGCCGAAGACGGCTCCCCAGAGGGCGCCGACGAGCAGCCCGACCAGGATCACCGCGATCCAGTTGCCGGCGGAGAAGATGCCGAACAGCAGGCCGATGAAGAGCCCGAACCAGGCGCCCGTGCCCGCGCCCGCCAGCGCCGCCCGTCCGGTGGTCATCCGGCCGAGCACGGTCTCCACCAGCGTGAGGTTCGTGCCGACGATGGCGCTGTGCTCCACCGGGAACCGGTTGTCCGCCAGGTGGTCGACCACCCGCTGGGCGGACGGATAGTCCTCGTACGACCCGATCGTCACGGTGGGCGGGCCCGCCTGCGGGCCGTGCCCGTCGTGGCCGGCGGCGGTCGGCCGGCCGGCGGGACCGGACGGGAGGGTGTCGCCGCCCGGCATCCCGGGCCGCCAGGCCGAGGTGGGACTCGACGGTGTGGTCATGGGTTCCTCCTTCGTCGACCGCCCGCGTTCCCGCCGCCGCCGAGGGGTAACGCCGCCGCCCGCGCGGATGCCCGTCGAGCGGGGTGCCGAAGGTCGGGGACCGCGCCGCGCACCGGCCTGCCGGCGGGTGGTGCGCCGCACCGGTCAGGAATCGAGAAGCTCCGGTCGACCCGGCGCCACTAGCGTGGCCGGCACGGACGTTCCCCCAGGTCGCCGGGGGTCGGTAGGCCGCTTTCCCGAGGAGGTCCCAGTGCGCTGGAACAAGTGGATCAGGCAGGTGCACCGCTGGGTGTCGGTCGCCTTCACGGTGACCGTCGTCGTCGCCTTCGTCGCCCTGGCGCGGGAGGAGCCCGCCGTCTGGGTGTCCTACGTGCCGCTGCTTCCGCTCGCCCTGCTCCTCGCCACCGGCCTCTACCTGTTCGTGCTCCCCTACGCCGCCAGGTGGCGCGGTGCACGGGCCGGGGCTCGTGGCAGGTGACGCTCGCGCGCCCACCGGCCGCCGTCGCGCGAAGGCCGGTCGCGCCCCGCCCGGCCGGGTGGGCCGGGCGGGGCGCGGGGGTCAGGAGCAGGCGGTGCCGTTGAGCGTGAACCCGGTCGGGGCGGGCGGGGTGCTGCCGGTCGAGGTGCCCTGGAAGCCGAGGGAGAGGGTGCCGCCCGTGGGCAGGCCGGCGTTCCACGCGGCGTTGCGGACGGTGATCCGGTCGCCCGACTGGCTCCAGTCGCCGTTCCAGCCGTTGGTCAACCGGACGCCGGCGCCGGGGGCGAAGCTGAGGGTCCAGCCGGTGAGCGCCGCCCCGTGGTTGGTGACCCGCAGCTCTGCGGTGAAGCCGCCCGACCAGGCGTTGACGGTCTGGGTCACCGTGCAGCCGCCGGTCGGCGGGGGAGTGGTGGGCGGGGCCGTGGTCGGCGGCGCGGTGGTGGGCGGGGCCGTGGTCGGCGGCGCGGTGGTGGGCGGCGCGGTGGTCGGTGCCGGTCCGGCGGCCACGGCGAGGTCGTACGCCCGCTGCGGCACGAACTGGCCGGCCGCGGCGATGCAGCCGTCGGCCTCGCCGGGCAGCTTCACCCAGAGGTACGCGTCGATCGCCGGGTCCCCCGTGGCGGTGGTGCTCGGCGTGCCGATGGCCCGCCCGGCCGGGTCGCACCACTCCGAGCCGGCCGGGCCGTTGCCGTTGCGGCTGGTGTCGACGACCGCCCGGAGCCGGGACACGCCGGTCGCCGCGATCACCGCCTTGGCGTAGGCGACCTCGTCGGCGGTGCGCCGGTAGTTGCTGACGTTCAGCGAGATGCCGTCGGCGCTGTTGGCGATGTCCGCGCCGAGCAGCCGGGAGGCGGCCTCGCCGGGGGAGAGCCACGCCGAGTGCCCGATGTCGAAGTAGACCTTCGCGGCGGCCGAACCCGCCTTGAGTCTCTTGCCCGCGTACGCCATGGAGGCCCTCGTCTCGGCCTGCTGCGCGGCGTTCTGGCAGCTGGTCATCAGCGGCAGCACGTCCGGCTCCAGGACGATGGCCGCCGGCCGTCCGGCCAGGCCGGCCGCGACCTGGTCGACCCACTGCCGGTAGGTGGCGTGGTCGGGGGCGCCACCCCCGCTCGCCCCGCTGCAGTCCCGGTTGGGGATGTTGTAGACCACCAGGATCGGCACCTTGCCGGCGGCTGCCGCCGCCCCGACCAGGGCGTCCACCTCCGAGCGTACGGTCGAGGTGTTGGTCCTGGTGAACCAGCGGCCCTGCGGGACGTTCGCGATCCGCGCGGAGATGACGGCGGCGCGGGGGTCGCCGGGGTTGGCCGCGACCCACGCCGCGGCGGCCGTCGCCGGGTCGACGTAGAACGCGGAGTCGGCGGCGACCGCGGCGGGGGCCCGGACGATGCCGAGGGTGACGGTGGTGACGACGGTGAGCGCGGCCGCGGCGGCCGCCGCGACGAGTGCCGGTCTGCTTCTCACGGGCTCTCCCATTCCATCGAGGAGCACCGCTGGAAGCGCTCCCATGCTCGCCGTCAAACTACGCGGTGATTGCGGCGATGTGAAGAGCCCGCGTCGCGACCGCCGGCGCGCGCGGCGCGGCCGGCCGGCGGTGCCGGCGAAGTCGGGAAGAATGGGGGGATGCGCCTGGTGATCACCGCCGACACCCACGTGCCGAAGCGGGCCAAGGACCTGCCGGAGCGGCTCTGGGCGGCGGTCGACGCCGCCGACGTGGTGCTGCACGCGGGCGACTGGGTCGACGAGGCGCTGCTGGACGCCCTGACCGCGCGGGCCCGGCGGCTGATCGGGGTGTACGGCAACAACGACGGGCCGGCGCTGCGCGCCCGGCTGCCCGAGGTCGCCCGGGTGGAACTCGGAGGGCTGCGGTTCGCCGTGGTGCACGAGACCGGGCCGCGGGCGGGCCGGGAGAGCCGCTGCGCGGCCCGCTTCCCCGACGCCGACGTGCTGGTCTTCGGCCACTCGCACATTCCCTGGGACACGGTCGCCCCCGGCGGGCCGCGACTGCTCAACCCGGGCTCGCCGACCGACCGCCGGGCGCAGCCCTACTCGACCTACCTGACGGCGCGGGTGGCGGCGGGCCGGCTCGACGAGGTCGAGCTGCACCGCCTGCCACCGCGCCGCCCGTCCGGTCACTGACCGCGGCCGGTCTCCTCCTGGAGCTGGTCGATCCGCTTGGACGCCTCGGCCTTCGTCAGGCCCTCCGGCAGCTCCTCGCCGGCCTCGCGGGCCAGCGTGGCCAGGTAGGACTCCTGGGCGGCGGTCGGCGGCTCCTCGCCGGTGACCCACTCGTCCGGGTCCTTGATGGCGCCCCGCGCGTCGGCCTGGTTGTCGGTGTGGTCCGTCATGGTCTCCTACCTTCCCTCGAACAGACGTGCCAATACCCCGGACGGCGCCGATCCATGCGGATCTCCGGCGTGTTCCGCGACGCGGGCGCGCGGGTGTCGCCGGAGGAGTCCCGGCGACCCCGGCACCGCATACGATCACCGGATGGGAACGACGGACCGGGCGGGTGTGGTCGTGGTCGGCGCGGGCGTCGCCGGGGTGGCGTGCGCGGCGGAGCTGGCCCGCGCCGGCATACCGGTGCAGGTCCGCGAGCGCGCCCGGGTGCCCGGCGGCCGGATGGCCAGCCGACGCTTCGACGGTCGGCCCGCCGACACCGGCGCCGCGTACTTCACCGTCAGCGACCCCGGCTTCGCCGAGGTGGTCGGGCAGTGGCGGTCGGCCGGCCTGGCCCGCGAGTGGACCGACACCTTCGTGGCGTACGGCGCCGACGGCCGGCGCGAGGTGCCGGGCCCGATGCGCTGGGCGGCGCCCCGGGGCCTGCGGTCGCTGGTGGAGCACCTCGCCCGGGAGCTGCCGGTGACGGTGAACCGGCTCGTGCTCGGTGTCGAGCCGGGGCCGGTGGTCGACGGGGAGCCCTGCGAGGCGGTGGCGCTGGCGATGCCGGGGCCCCAGGCGGCGCTGCTGCTCGACCCGGCGCTGGCCGCCGCCACCCGGGCCACGCAGGCCCAGCGCTGGTCGCCGTCGCTGGCCGGGGTGCTGCGCTTCCCGCAGCGCCGGTGGGCCGCCTTCCGGGGCGCGTTCGTCAACGACCACCCGCTGCTGCGCCTGGTCTGCGACGACGGCGACCGGCGGGGCGACGACGCGCCGGTGCTGGTCGCGCACACCACGCCCGAGTTCGCCGCCGGCCACCTCGCGCAGCCCAGCGGGGCCGGGCCGGCGATCGAGGAGGCCGTCCGGGACCTGCTCGGGCTCCCCGAACCGGCGGTACACACGCACGTGCACCGCTGGACGTACGCGCGGCCGCTCGCCGGTCCGGGCGGGGCCTACCACCTGGACGCCGACGGCGTCGGGCTGGCCGGCGACGCCTTCGGCGAGCCCCGGGTGCAGGGCGCCTGGCTCTCCGGCCGGGATCTCGGCCGGGCCCTCGTCGCCCGGCTGGGCTGACCTCCGGCCCGCCCTGCCGGGGCCGCGCCCGCCCCGGGTCCCCGCCCCCCGGCCGGCGGGGCGTGGGCGGGGCGGTCAGCCGCCGGCAGCGACGGGTTCGCCGGCCCGGCCCCGCTCGGACGGGTCGGCGGTGCGTTCGCCCGCGCGGTCGAGCAGCTGCATGACCGGGGTCGCCGCGATGCCGTGCAGCACCACCGAGACGATCACCACCAGGCCGACGGTCGCCCAGATCAGGTCCGCCTGGGGAAAGTCGGCCTTGGTCGTCGCGTACGCCAGGTAGTAGAACGAGCCGACGCCGCGGATGCCGAAGAAGGAGATCACCCAGTGCTCGGCCGGTCGGCCCGGCGCGCCGCGCAGCGACAGCCAGCCGACCAGCGGGCGTACGACGAAGACCAGCGCCAGCCCGACCGCGGCGGCCGGCCAGGTCAGCGGGCCCAGCAGACCGCCCACCACCGCGCCGCCGAAGAGCAGCAGCAGCAGCACGGTGAGCAGCCGCTCTACCTGCTCGGCGAAGTCGTGCAGCACGGCGTGGAACTCGTGGGTGCGCTCGGCGGCCCGGATCGCCCGGGCGGCCACGAAGACCGCCAGGAAGCCGTACCCGCCGACGACCTCCACCAGCCCGTACGCCAGGAAGGTCGCGGCCAGCGCGAGGAAGCCCTCGGAGTGGCGGGCCAGCCGCAGCTGGCTCGGGGCCCGGAAGAAGAGCTTGCCGAGCAGCCAGCCGATCAGCCACCCGCCGGCCACCCCGGCGCCGACCTTCCAGAGCACGTCCACGCCGAGCCAGCGGCCCAGCCAGTCGCCGGGGGCCAGGCTGGTGGTGGCGATGGCGATGGCGGCGTACACGAAGGGGAAGGCCAGCCCGTCGTTCAGGCCGGCCTCGGACGTCAGCGCGAAGCGGACCTCGTCCTCGGAGTCCTCGACGTCGGTGGGCTCGCCGACCTGCACGTCGGCGGCGAGCACCGGATCGGTGGGGGCGAGGGCCGCCCCGAGCAGCAGGGCGGCTGCCGGTACCAGGCCGGCCCACCACCAGCCGAGCAACGCCACCGCCGCGATGCAGACCGGCATGGCGATGGCCAGCAGCCGCCACGTCGACGACCAGCGCGCCCAGCTCAACGGCCGGTCGATCTTCAAGCCGGCGCCCATCAGGGCGACGATGACCCCGACCTCGGTGAGGTGGGTGGCGGCGTCCCGATGGACGAGCGGATCGGGGCTCGGCAGCCCGAGGGGCAGGAGGAAGACCAGCATGCCGAGGCCGAGGAAGGCGATCGGCATGGACAGGGGGCGGCGTTCGAGCACCCGGGGCAGGATGCCTGCCAGCAACGCGCCAAGACCGACCACCGCGAACGCCACGTCTACCGGCTCCACGACCCCACCTCTCCGCCACGCCCACGGCGTGCGGGCAGGTGGTGCAAGTCCTTGCCCCCGGAAGACTTCTCGTATTCCTGTCCGGCCGATCAGATCCGGCCCGATCGCCGCGCGGCGGCGATCGGCGAGTCGGCGAGGGCGGCGAGCAGCGCCGCGGGGTCCTCGTACACGGCCACCGCGCCGGCCCCGGCCAACTCGCCGCGGCTGGTCCCGCCGCAGGTCAGCCCCACGCAGGGGATGTCCAGCTTGCCGGCGGCGGCCACGTCCCAGACCGAGTCGCCGACGAACACCACCCGCTCGGCGGCGAGGCCGGACTCTTCCAGCGCGGCGATCAGGATGTCCGGCGAGGGCTTGCTCTCCTTCGCGTCGGCGGCGCAGGTGACGGTGTGGATCACGTCGTCGGCGGCCAGCGCGCGGCGCAGCGCGGCCACCTCGTGCTCGGCGGCGGAGGTGGCGAGCGCCACCCGCAGCCCCCGCTCCGCGCAGGCGCGCAGCAGGTCGGCGGCGCGGGGCAGCGGCACCAGCCGGTCCCAGTACTCGGCGAAGAGGGTGTCGTGGGCGTGCCGGAGCCTGCCGTCCGCGCCCCGGTCGCGCTCGGGGCCGAGCAGGTGGTCGAGCAGCTTGTCCGAGCCCATCCCGATGGCGCGGTGGATCGTCGCCATCGGCACCGGGCGGTCGGTCTGACGCAGCGCCTCCCACCAGCTCACGGTGTGCAGGTACGTGGTGTCCACGAGGGTGCCGTCGACGTCGAAGAGGACACCGGCGGGCTTTTCTTCGGCCATACCGCCTTCCTACCCCGTGCGGGCGGGACTGACGCCACCGTTCGCCGCGGGCGGGATCAGGATCTCGAACCAGACGGTCGAGCCGCGCACGGTCGGGTCCGTGCCCCAGGCGTCGCTCAGCTCCTCGATCAGGCCGAGGCCCCGGCCCCGGCTGCTCAGCGTGTCGGTCTGCGCGCGGGTGACGGTGCCCCGGGTGCCCGAGTCGGCAACCGACACCAGCAGCCGCTCGGCGCTGAGGTCGATCTCCACCCGGGCGGCGGTGCCCGCGTGCAGCAGCGCGTTGGTGGTCAGCTCGCTGGTGCAGAGCACCGCCGCGCCGATGACCGACTCCGCCACCTGCCACTCGGTGAGCTGCCCGGTCATCCAGTGCCGCACCCGGCTCGGCGCGGTCGGCTCGGCCGGCACCTCCATGCTCGCCGACCGGCTCGGCCGCAGCGCGTGCTCCACCGCCAGCACGGCGACGTCGTCCTCCGTGGCGCCGGGCACCGCCGCGGTGGCCACCGCGCAGAGCGCGCGGGGGTCGCCGCTGCCCGCCGTGGCGACGGCGCCGGCCAGCGCGTCCAGGCCGGCCGTCAGCCCCTGCCAGCGGCGCTCCACCACGCCGTCGCTGAACAGCAGCAGCGTGTCGCCCGGGGCGAAGCGCACCGTGACGGTGGGCGGCCGGCAGCCCAGGCCCAGCGGGGCACCCGCCGGCACGTCGAGGTACTCGGCGACCGGCTCCCCGCCCGGGGCGCAGCGACGGATCAGCGGCGCGGGGTGACCGGCGCTGGCCAGGGTGAGCAGCTGCCGGTCGGCGTCGACGACGCCGAAGACGACCGTCACGAAGAGCTCGTGGGTGTCGCCCTCGGCGCCCAGGCTGGTGACCAGCCGGTCCAGCCCGGCCAGCACGGCGTCCGGGCGCGGGTCGCTCAGCGCCAACGCCCGCAGCGCGGCGCGGACCTGGCCCATCCGGGCCGCTGCCTGCACGTCGTGGCCGGCGACGTCGCCGAGCACGATGCCCAGGCCGCCGTCGGGCAGCAGGAAGGCGTCGTAGAAGTCCCCGCCGGCGGCGTTGCCGTCGACGCCCGGGTCGTAGCGGGCGGCGAGCCGCATCCGGGGCAGGTCGGGCAGGTGCTCCGGCAGCATGCTGCGTTGCAGCAGCTGGGCCGTGCCGTGCTGGGTCTCGAACCGACGGGCCCGCTCGGCGGCCTGACCGACCAGCTCGGCGGTGGCCGCCAGCAACGCGCGCCGCGCCGCCGACCAGGCGTGCGGGCTCTGGTAGCCGACGGTCAGGCCGCCCCGCACCACCGAGGCCCGCAGCGGCACCGCGGCGAGCGCCCGGATCTTCTGGTCGTGCCGGTCGACCGCGATGCCCCGCAGCGGCTGGCCGTCGTCGACGTAGAGGGGCGTACCGCCGCGGGCGGCCGTCACCATCGGCCCCTCCCCGTCCGGGGCGATGCGCCGCCACAGCGGGGGGAGCCGCTCGTCGGCCTCGTCCATCAGCTCGCCGCGGATGCGCCGGACCATCCGCCAGCCGCCGCCGCCCTCGTCGACGGCGAACGCGACCCGGTCGGCGTCGAACGCGGTGATCGCGTGGCGCAGCGCGACCCGGGCCACGTCGTCCAGGGTGAGGGTGCCGGCGAGCGCCGCGGCGAAGTCGCCCAGGCTCTGCAACTGCTGGGTGACCTGGGTGGTCTCGGCGGCGACCGTGAGCACCCCGGCGATCCGCCCGGCGCTGTCCCGCACGGGGGAGTAACCCCGGGTGAAGACCGACTGCTCGACCGGGCCGGGGCGGCGGTGCAGCGGGAGGGTGCTCTCCTTCTCCAGGAGCGGCTCGCCGGAGCGGTAGGTGTGCTCGACGGCGTCGCCCACCCCGGGCAGCCGCCAGTCCTCCCCGAACACCTCGGCGGCCGGTCGGCCCGCCGCCTCGGGGTGCCGGTCGCCGATCAGCTCCGCGAAGGCGTCGTTGTAGACCAGCAGGTGGTCGTCGCCGAGGGTGAGGGCCATCGGTACGGGCGAGGCGAGGAGCAGCTCGGCGGCCGCCCGCACCGCCGGGTCCCACTCGCGCCACGGCCCCAGCCGGGTGCCGGCCCAGTCGTGGCGCGCGAGGCTGCCGGCCGTGCCCGACGGGGAGGGTGCGCCCGAGACCGGGGCTGGTGGGTTGGGGACCCGTCCGACCGTTCCTGGCATGACCGCAGCCTAGCCCGAGCACCCACGGGCCGTTCCGATCATGCCCCGCGCGCCGTCGGAGTCGACCGTTCCGGCAGTTCAGGGCCGGTCTGCGGGGACTTGTCGGGAAAAACGGCGGGACCGGCGCGGCGTGCGGCGTCGAGCACGGGGTAAGCGCGCGGCGCAATCCATGCGACAGGAGGGACATCATGCCGGAAACCCTCGCGGTCAGGCAGGTCGACATCGGCGACGCCGTGGCCGACATGTGGAGGTCGGTGCTGCTCTTCGTACCGCGGGCCATCGCGTTCATCGCGATTCTCGTGGTCGGGTGGCTCATCGCCAGAGCCGTGCTCAAGATCGTGGACACGGTGCTCGAACGCCTCAACTTCGACAAGGCGGTGGAACGCGGCGGCGTCAAGCGCGCGCTGGAACGCACGAAGTACGACGCGAGTGACATCCTGGCGAAGTTGGCGTACTACGCCGTACTGCTGTTCACCCTGCAGTTCGCCTTCGGGGTGTGGGGACCCAACGCGATCAGTGACCTGATCGGCGGCGTGGTCGCCTGGCTGCCACGGGCGTTCGTGGCGATCGTCATCGTCGTCGTGGCCGCCGCGATCGCCAACGCCGTCCGGGATCTGGTCACCGGGGCGCTGGGCGGGCTCTCGTACGGCAAGATCCTGGCCGACCTGGTCGCGGTCTTCATCATCGCGCTGGGCGTGATCGCCGCGCTGAACCAGGTGGGCATCGCCACGACGGTGACCACGCCGGTGCTGATCGCGGTGCTCGCCACGGTGGCCGGCATCCTGATCGTCGGCGTCGGCGGCGGTCTGGTGAAGCCGATGCAGAACCGCTGGGACGGCTGGCTCAACCGGATGGCCGAGGAGTCGCGGGCGGTGCAGGAGCACCGCCGGGCCCGGGAGGCCGGTCAGGGCGACGTCGGCCGGCAGATGGCCGACCGGACGGGGGCCGAACGCACCCAGGTCATCCCGCAGGAATCGACGATGTCCGGCGGGCGGGGCGGCTACCAGGCGGGGAACGCGAGCGACGAGACCCAGCAGTTCCGTCGCTGACCGGCCGTCGAGCCGTCGGAGGGGTGTCCGCGAGCGTGGCGGGCGCCCCTCCGGCGTCTCGGCGCGGCGGGGCGCCGGGCCGCTCCGCGCGGATCCGGCGGTGCCGGGGGCCGCGGGTGGCGGGCCCGGACGGTCGCCGTCAGATCCGGGGGAGCGGGGCGGGCGCGGGCGCGCCGAGCGAGCGGTTCAGTGCGCAGACCGCGAGCAGCCGGGCGAGCAGCCAGTCCGGGGCGGACCAGTCCACCGGCGCGGCGGGCGGCTGCCAGCCGTGCTCCAGCGCGGCCTCGCGGACGCCCTCCGCGTAGCCGGCGAGCGCGGCGGCGCTCAGCGGCCGACGGTCGCCGTCCAGGCTCTCCCGCACCGCCGCGGCGTGCTGGTCGACCAGGGCGAGCAGGCCCGGACGCGCGGCGGCGGCGGCCAGCCCCTCGACGCCGACCGAGGAGGAGAGGAGGGCGAGGGTGGCTCGCGCCGAGCTGGCGGCGGTACGGGCCTCGACCCGGTTGAACGGCACACGCATGGTGACCGAGGCTATCCGGCCCGCACCCCGGTCGACCTCGGCCACTCGGCGGGTTTTTGGCCCTCCCCCGATCGGTCAGTCGCCCCGCCGGGGATTGATCCGACCCGGGCTGGGCAGGAGGAGAACCGCCCGTACGGGCAGCGGCGACACCTGGAGGAACGGATGGGACGACACGAGGACGGGCCGGACGAGCGGCACCGCAGGCCGGCCGGGGTCAGCGACGAGACGGTGGCGGCCCTCGGCAAGCTCAGCGAGGCGCTGGAGTGCGTCGAGCGGGTCCGCGGCCACCTCTACTCGCTGCACCAGCTGGTGGGGCACGCCGACCTGATGCTCGACGACGCCGTGGAGATGTTCCGCGCCGCCGGGCACGACGGCATCGCCGACCGCATCGACACCGAGCTGCTGGGCCGCAACGTGATCGCGGGCCGCTGGACGTTCCAGATCGTCGAGGACTTCGACGACGGCTACTACGCGCTCTTCCGCGACCTGGACCGGAGCGCCCGGGAGGAACTGGTCGACGGTCGCCGGCACCTCTACGAGGCGGAGATGAAGGAGCGGCGCCGCAGCCGGGGCCGCCCCGGCCACGAGGCGCGCCCCGGCGTGGCCTAGCCCACGGGCGCGGCCTGCTCCTGGGCGGCGGCGATGCGCAGCGACTCCACCAGGCGGCGGTACAGGTCGTCGCCGGCCACCAGCTCCGCGTGGGTGCCCTGGGCCCGGATCCGACCGTGCTCCAGCACCACGATCCGGTCGGCGTCGAGCACCGTGGAGAGCCGGTGCGCGATGGTCAGCACGGCGCCGACCGCCGCGCGCTGCCGGACGCACTCCTGCAACGCCGCCTCGGTCAGCCCGTCGACCTGCGCGGTCGCCTCGTCGAGCAGCAGGACGTCGGGGGTGCGCAGCATGGCGCGCGCCAGCGCGATGCGTTGGCGCTGCCCGCCGGAGACCTCGGTCGACGACAGAGAGGTGTCCAGCCCGTCCGGCAGGGAGTCGACCTTGTCGTCGAGCCGGACGGCACGCAGCACCTCCCGGATCTCCTCCTCGGTGGCGTCGGGGTGGGTGAACCGCAGGTTGTCGCGGATGGTGCCGGGCACCACCGGCGTCTCCTGTTCGACGTACGCGAGCCGGGACCGCACCTCGTCGTGCCCGCAGGCCGCGTACGGGCGACCGTCGAGCAGCAGCTCCCCCCGTTCGGGCTCGAGGAAGCGCAGGATCAGCGAGAACATCGTGGTCTTGCCCGCCCCCGACGGGCCCACGATGGCGGTGTGCCCGCGTCGGGGGATGGCCAGGTCGATGTCGCGCAGCGCGGCGGGGGCGTCCGGCCCGTACCGGGCCGTGACGCCGCGGAAGACGAGCACGGGTCGTTCCGGCCCGGGCGTACGCGGGGGCGCCGCCACGGCGGGTCCCGACGGTTCGGTGGGGATGGTCTCGACCTCGCGGATCCGCCCGGCGGCGGCGATCCCGGCCTGCAACGCCGTCGTGTTCTGGGTCAGCTCGCCGATCGGCCCCATCAGCTGGAACGCGTACAGCAGGAACGCGATCAGGCTGGAGATCTCCAGCAGGTCCCGCTGGGCCCGCCAGGCGCCGATGGCCAGGATCGCGATCACCGCGAGCTGGATCCCCGTCCAGGCGATCGTCCAGACCGAGGCCGTCACCCGCGCCGCCCGTACGCTGTGCGCCGCCGCCTGCCGCGCGTCGGCGAGGATCCGCTCGGTCAGGCGAGCCTCCGCCCGGCTGGCCTTGACCGTCCGGATCGCGCGCAGCGCCCCCTCCAGGGCGCCGCCCAGCGTGCCCGTCGACTCCTGCGCGGCGGCCTGCGCCGCCGCGATGCGGGGCATGAGCGCACCCATCACCGCCGCGACCACCAGCACGGCCACGATCGTGCAGCCGAGCAGGAACAGGTCGAGGACCCCCATCAGCACGAGCGTGCCGACCAGGGCGATGCCGGCGTTGACCAGCCCGACGATGCTGCCGGACGCCTCGCGCAGCAGCTGGGTGTCGGAGGTGGCCCGGGTGACCAGCTCGCCGGCGGGCCGCCGTTGCAGGTCGCCGACGCGGGCCCGGAAGTAGTGCCGGACGGTCGCGGCCCGCGCGTCGAGCACGACGTGTTCGGCCAGCGCCCCGAGCAGCCGCCACTGCCACAGCGTGATCGCCGCGCCGGCGACGACGAGCGCCAGCAGGACACCGATCGGGCGGGCCATCGACTCGCCGGTGCCGAGCGTGTCCAGGACCCACTTGGTCACCATCGGCGTCGCGAGCCCGGCCGCGCTGGCGGCGAGCCCCAACGCGAGGCCGAGGAGCATGCTCCGCCGGTGCGGCAGGAGGAAGGAGACGAGCGTACGGAGCCGGGGAAGCGTCGGAGAGGGAGGATGCATGCCCCTAATGGCACAACGGTGTTCCGTTACAGTCAATCGATATACCGAAACGAGCTGTTGCTATCCTCACGGCGTGACCGATGCGCAGGTGTCCGGCAGCCGGGCACGGACCCGCCAGGCCATCGTCGACGCGGCGATCGAGGTGCTCGGGCGCAACCCCGCCGCCTCCCTCGGCGACATCGCCGCCGCCGCCGACGTGGGGCGTACGACGCTGCACCGCTACTTCGCCGAGCGCGCCGACCTGCTGGCCGCGGTCGGTACGGAGGCCGGCGCCCGGCTCGACCGCGCGACCGCCCAGGCGCGGACGGCCGAGGGCACCGGCGCGTCGGCCGTGCACCGGCTCTGCCAGGAGTACTTCGACCTCGGCAGCCTGCTCTCGCTGATCTTCACGGAGCCGGAGACCGGTGCCGGCACACCCGGCGGCGGGTGCGATCCGAGTTTCACCGCGATGGTCGAGCGCGGCCACCGCGACGGCAGCATCGACCCGCAACTGCCGGTGGAGTGGGTGCAGAGCCTGATCTGGTCGCAGCTCTACGCCGGCTGGGCCTACCTCGCCGAGACCGGCGCCTCGCGGCACGAGGTGCTCCGCCTGATCCTGCGCACGGTCGACGGCGCGATCGCCGTCAAGCCGGGCTAGGGGCGCCCCGCGCCGCACGTCGGGCCGCGGGCTACTCCATCGAGCGGGCGTCCGCCGGGCGGCGGCGCGCCGCGTCGTCGGCGATGATCACGGTCGCCACCATCAGCGCCACGCAGAGGCTGAACAGCCAGGAGTCGTCGGAGACCAGCTTGGCGGAGACGGGGGCCTGGAGGGCGGCGAGGAGAAAGCCGAGCCATGCCAGGCGGCGCTGACGCGTGGAGAGGATGCCGGAGCCCTGATGCATCCCGAAAGTCTTGCGCGCGACCCGGCCCTTGCCGTCAGCCGAACGGCCGATTCTGGATGAGCTGTCCGTTTTCTCGACCGTCCGGGCCGTGATTTCCGTCCCGACGGAGGTGGTCCGGTGGCGCCGCGCCCGGGCGCGGGCAGGATGATCCTCCGTGTCGATCCCCGCGCCCCGCCCCGCACTGCTCCTGCTGGCCTACCTCGCCTTCGTCAGTCTCGGCCTGCCCGACGGCCTGCTCGGGGTCGGCTGGCCCTCGATCCGGGCGGACTTCGACGTGCCCACCGAGGCGGTCGGCCTGGTGCTGACCGCCGGGACCGCCGGTTACCTCACCTCCAGCGTGGCGGCCGGCTTCACGCTGGCCCGGCTCGGCGTCGGCCGGCTGCTCGCCGGCAGCACGCTGCTGGCCAGCGTCGCCCTCACCGGGTACGCCCTCACCCCCGGGCTCGCCCTGATGGTGGGCTGCGCCCTGGTGCTCGGGCTCGGCTCCGGGGCGATCGACTCCGGGCTGAACGCGTACGCGGCGGGCGCCTTCGGCCCCCGGCACATGAACTGGATGCACGCGTTCTTCGGCCTCGGCGTGGCGCTCGGGCCGCTGATCATGACCGGTGCCCTCGGCGTCGGCCTCTCCTGGCGCTGGGGGTACGGCCTGGTGGCGGTGGCCCAGCTCGCCCTGGCCGTCGCGTTCGCGCTGACCGTGCGGGCCTGGCGGGACCGCGTCCCCGGTAAGGGGGCCCGCACCGACGCCGCCGCCCCGCCGGCCGCCCCGGTACGCGAGACGCTGCGCCTGCCGGCGGTCTGGCTCGGCGTGCTGGCCTTCGCCGTCTACGTGGCCGTCGAGGTGGCCGCCGGCCTCTGGGCGTTCCTGCTGCTGACCGAGGGACGCGGCCTCGGTGCCGCCGTCGCCGGTGTCTGCGTCTCGGGCTACTGGGGGAGCCTCTTCGTCGGGCGGGTGGTGCAGGGCCTGGTCGCCGAGCGGCTGGGCGCGGCGGTGGTGCTGCGCGGCAGCCTGGCGGGGATGGCCGTCGGCGCGCTCCTGGTCGCGTTGCCCGCGCCGGCCTGGGTGGCCGTGGCCGGGCTGTTCGTCGTCGGCTTCGCCGCGGCCCCGGTCTTCCCGCTGCTCACCCTCACCACCGTCGAGCGGGTCGGGGCGGCGCACGCGGACCGGACCATCGGGCTCCAGATCGGCGCGGCCGGGCTGGGCGCCGCGCTGGTGCCGGCCGGGGTCGGGGTGCTGCTCGGCAACACCTCCGTCGAGCTGCTCGGGCCGTCGCTGGTCGTACTCTCGCTGGCGTTGATCGCGCTGTACGCGGCCGGCGCCCGCCGACCGGCGGCTCCCGCTGCCGGCTGAGGTCTCCGGCTCCGGTCCGGGCTCCCGGGACCGCGCCGGGCGCCCGGGCAGCCGCCGCAACCCCGGCGGCCCGGCGCGCGATCCGGGTGGACCGGCGCGCCGGGCGCACGGCTCACATCGTGTCCGGCCCGACCCGGCCGGTGGTGGAGGGCCGGTACGCCCGGTCCGGATCGGTCGCCTCCCGCCCCTCTCCGGCGGGCTGCCCGCCGCGGTCGGCCGCCTCCGGTCCGTGCCCGAAGGCGGCCTCCTCGCCGGCGTCGTTACCCGTCACGTCGTCCGACTGGCCGTCCAGCGTCGACCGCGCCACCGCCCGGTCCAACTCCCGCAGCGGCGTACGCTCCTCGTCCCGCCACACCTTTTCCTCGTCCGTCATGAGACAGGCGGTACCCGGGCGCGCGGGGCGCAAACGACGACGGCCGCCGGGGGAACCGGCGGCCGTCGTGGCTTCGAGTGCGTACCCGCGCGGGACGGGTCAGGGCTGCGGGCGGTCGACCTTGCCGCGCCAGGCGCCCGTCTCCTGACCGCGCCGCTCGATGAACTGCTTGAACCGCTCCAGGTCGCCCTTCGCGCGCCGGTCGACGATGCCCAGCTTGTCGCCGGCCTGCTCGACCACGCCGTGCGGCTCGAACTCCAGCTGCAGGGTGACCCGGGTGTTGTCCTGGTCCAGCCGGTGGAAGGTCACGACGCCGGCCTGCTGGGTGCCGCCCGTCGAGCGCCAGGCGACGCGTTCGTCCGGGAGCTGCTCGGTGATCTCGGCGTCGAACTCGCGCTTCACCCCGGCGATCTCGACCGTCCAGTGCGTCATCGTGTCCGTCAGCTGCCGGACCTCCTGGACCCCCTCCATGAACTGGGGGAAGTCCTCGAACTGGGTCCACTGGTCGTACGCGGTGCGCACGGGTACGGCGACGTCCACGTGCTCGGTAACGCCACTCATCAGGCATCCTCCCTTGTCCGCCGGCGCGGGGAGCCGGTCACCAGCGGGTCGTCTCGTTCTTGTGGCCGAGCGCCGCCCATACCTCGGAGATCGTCTGGTACCGGGTGCCCTCGGGCAGCCGTCCCAGGTCGGCGACGATGTCCGCCGGCGCCTCGTTCTCCCGGGCGTTGGCGATGAGCGCCTCCCGGTCGCCGGGCAGGGCGGTCATCGTGATGAACCGCCCGAGCCGGCTGCGTCGCTCGACGTCCTCGGAACTCATCCCCTTGGGCGCGCCCGTACGCAGTTCGCCGGCCGGTGCCGTCGTCGCCTCCGGCTGGTCCTCACCCGCCGGCTCCGGCACACGGGACTCGTCGACCCGCGAGCCGCCGGTCCCCGGCCCCTGCACGAGGCCGCTGACCTCCCGGCTCATCTGCTCGTCGACCCTCGGTCCGTGCTTGCTGCTGCCACGTTCCATGCCTTCTGCGCTACCCGGTGGCACCGGCGGTAAACGGGCGGGCCGGCGGCGCGCGGGTAAACCCGCGGGTCAGGTGGCCGCCGGCGTCTTCGGCGGCAGGACCGGCTCCCGCGGGTCCGGCTCGCCGGCCTGCAACGCCCGGCCCCGTTGCAGCTCCGCGTTGATCTGCACGCCCAGCATCAGCGCCGAGTTGGACAGGTAGAGCCAGACCAGGAAGGCGATCACCGCGCCGAGGCTGCCGTAGGTGGCGTCGTACGAGCCGAAGTTGGCGACGTAGAGGCCGAAGCCGAAGGAGGCGAGGCCCCAGGCGAGCAGGGCGACCGCCCCGCCCGGGGTGAGCCAGCGGAAGCGCGGCTGCTGGATGTTCGGCGCGATCCAGAACAGCATGCTCAGCAGCACCATCATGATCAGCGCGAGCACGGGCCACTTGGCGATGCTCCACACCGTGCGGGCCAGCCCTCCGGCGTTCAGCAGGTCGCCCACGAAGTCGGTGACCGGCCCGCTGACGATCAGCCCGGTGGCGACGATCGCGAGCAGCACCAGCGAGACGGCCGCCAGGCCGATCTGCATCGGCCGCAGCTTCCAGACCGGCCGCCCCTCCTCGACCCCGTAGACGGCGTTGGAGGCGCGGGTGAACGCCCCGATGAAGCCGGAGGCCGACCAGAGCGCGCCCAGCAGACCGAAGCTCAGCAGCACGCTCGCCGAGTCGTTCTGGTCGACCACGTTGCGGACCACGCCGACGAAGCCCTCGTTGGCCACCACCGAGCCGGCACCCATGTCCCGCGCCAGGTCCAGCACGGTGTCGACGGTCTGCTCGCCCTTGGAGACCAGCCCTACCAGGGCGACCACCACGATGGTGGAGGGGAAGAGCGCGAGCACCCCGTAGTAGGTCAGCGCGGCGGCCCAGTCCGCGCAGTTGTCCTTGACGAAGTTGCGCACGCTGCGCGTCAGCACGCCGCGCCAGGTCCGCCAGCTCAGCTGCCGTACCCGGCGGGGCATCCGCAGCCGCCGCTGTGCGGCCAGCGCCGCGTCGGGCTCCGTGGTGGTCATGGCCCGCTCCCTGTGCCCCCGGCCGCCGGATGATCCCGGCGCATCCGGCTTCGCCTGGCCCGCCGGTACCCCCGGGCGGAAATCGACAAACCCGGCGTCCCGGTTTGCGGCCCGGGCGCGGGGGAACGGTCAACACGATCCCATCGACGCGGAGGAGGACGAGATGCCCGGGCGCGAGGTACTGCCCAGCACGTTGCGACGCTCCCCGAAGAAGGCGCAGCGCACCTGGGAGAAGACGCACGACTCGGCCGTGGAGACGTACGGCGAGGGGGAGCGGGCGCACCGCGCCGCCTTCGCCGCCGTCAAGCACGGGTTCGAGAAGGTGGGCGACCACTGGGAGCCGAAGGGCCGCAAGGGGCCGAGCGACCGGCAGGCGGCGGGGGGCGGACCGGAACGCCGGGCACCCACGGCCGGCGGCGTGGACGCCAACGCCACCAAGGACCACCTGATGAAGCTGGCTCGCAAGCTGGACGTCCCGGGCCGCTCCACCATGACCAAGCCGGAACTGGTCAAGGCCATCGAGAAGGCGAACAACCGCCAGACCGCCAGGGCCCGCGGTCGCTGAGCCCCCCCAGCGGGTACGCGCCGCAGGGGCTGTCCGCGCGCGGACAGCCCCTGCGCGTACGTCACCAGTGGCCGCCGCCCGGCGCCTCGATGTGGACCGCCTTCGTCGCGGTGAACTCGTCGAGCAGCTCCGGGCCGTAGCCGAAGCCGTGCCCGCTGCCGCGGCGCGGTTGGGCGGCGCCGCCCGGCGCCCCGCCGAACACGGCGTTGACCTTCACGGTGCCCACCGGCAGTTCCCGCCAGGCGCGCTGGGCGTGGCTCATCGAGCCGGTCAGCACCGTCGCGGCCAGCCCGTACGGGGAGTCGGCGGCGCACCGCAGCGCCTCCGAGAACGAGTCGACCACGACGATCGCGGCGACCGGCCCGAACGTCTCCTCCCGTACCACCGTCATGTCGTGCCGGCAGTCGCTCAGCACGGTCGCCGGGTAGAACGCCCCCGGGCCGTCGGGCAGCGTGCCGCCGGCCCGGATCCGGGCCCCCTGGGCCACCGCCGCGGTCACCTGCCCGTGCACGTGGTCGCGGTGCCGCCGGTCCACCAGCGGCCCCAACTCCGTACGCGGGTCACCGCCCGGGCCCACCCGCAGCAGCCCGGCCCGCTCGACCAATGCCCGCGTGAAGTCCTCCGCGACGTCGCGGTGCACGTAGATCCGCTCGACCGCGACGCAGAGCTGCCCCGCGTTGGCGAACGCCCCGACGGCCGCCTGCCCGGCTGCCCAGACCGGGTCGACGTCGCCGTCCACGACGAGCGGGTCGCTGCCGCCGTTCTCCAGCAGCACCTTCGCCCCGGTCCGCGCCGCCGCGGCGGCAATGGCCCGCCCGGTGCCGGTCGAGCCGACGTGTGCGACGACGTCCACCTCCTGGGCGGCGAGCGCCGCGCCGACCTCGGGGCCCCCGGTGAGCAGCGTCAGCACCCCCGGCGGCAACGCGGAGTCGAGCGCCTTCGCCAGCAGCCAGCCGGTCGCGGGGGCGCGTTCGCTCGGCTTGTGGAGCACCACGTTGCCGGTCACCAACGCCGCGCCGAGCAGCCCGCAGGAGACCGCCACGGGATCGTTCCACGGGGTGATCGCGGCCACCACCCCGCGCGGCTGCGGCACCATGAAGTCGAGGGCGTGGGGGTCGCCGTGCAGGGTCCGCCCGCCGCGCACGGGAGCGAGCTCGGCGTACTGCCGCAGCGTGCCGACACCCGCGTCCACGCCGCCCCGGGCGTCCGCCAGGGGCTTGCCCATCTCGGCCGTCGTCGTGCGGGCCAGGTCGTCGGCCACCGCCGCCACGGCGTCCGCCGCCCGGTGCAGGGCCGCCGCCCGTTCGGCGGGGGCGGTCGCCGCCCACTCGGCGGCGGCGTTCCGGGACGCCGCCACCGCCTTGCCGACCTCGTCCGCCGTCGCGACCGGCGCCGAGCTGACCGGGGAGTCGTCGGCCGGATCGCGTACGACGAACTCGCCGCCGTCGCCGCCCGCCCCCCACACGCCACCTATGAGCTGCGCAACCGTGTACATGGCAGTGGATGCCCCGGCCTCGGCGGGGCAAACGCGTTTCGCCCGGTTGCCGGCCGGGTAGGCGGATCGGATGAGTTCGACCGGCGCGGAGAGCGCGGACGCCTTGGTCATCGGAGCCGGGCACAACGGCCTGGTCGCCGCCAATCTGCTGGCCGACGCCGGTTGGGACGTGCTGGTGCTGGAGGCCACGGCCAGGCCGGGCGGGGCGGTGGCCTCCGCCGAGGTGACCGCCCCCGGCTACCTGAGCGACCTCTACAGCTCCTTCTACCCCCTCGGCTACGCCTCGCCCGTGCTGCGCGGGCTCGGGCTCGAACGCCACGGGCTGCGCTGGCGGCATTCCCCGGACGTGCTGGCCCACCTGCTGCCCGACGGCCGGGCGGCGGTGCTCAACCGTGACCCGGAGGTCACCGCGGCCTCGCTGGAGGCCTTCGCGCCGGGCGACGGGAGGCGCTGGCTGAACGCGTACGACGACTGGTGCCAGGTCGCCGAGCCGATGCTGGAGACCATCACCACGCCGTTCCCGCCGGTGCGTGGCGGCCTGACCCTGCTGCGCCGGCTGCGTGTCTCCGGTGCGCTGCGGCTGGCCCGACGGCTGGTGGTGCCGGTACGCAAGCTCGGCGACGAACTCTTCGAGGGTGAGGGGGGCCCGGCGCTGCTGGCCGGCTGCGCCCTGCACACCGACCTGTCGCCCGAGGAGGCCGGCTCCGGCGTGTACGGCTGGCTGCTCGCCATGCTCGGCCAGCAGGTCGGCTGGCCGGTGCCCGACGGCGGCGCGCAGAAGATCACCGATGCGCTGGTGGCCCGGCTGACCGAGCGGGGCGGGCGCATCCTCTACGGGGCCCGGGTCGACCGGGTGTTGACCGCGCGCGGCCGGGCGATGGGGGCGCGTACGGCCGACGGCGCCCTCTGGCGCGCCCGCCGGGCGGTGCTCGCCGACGTCCCCGCCCCCGCCCTCTACCTGGACCTGGTCGGTGCGGCGGCGCTGCCGCCCCGGCTGGTGGAGGACCTGGCCCACTTCCGGTGGGACGGCTCGACGCTCAAGGTGGACTGGGCGCTCTCGGCCCCCGTGCCCTGGACCAACCGGGCGGTCGCCACCGCCGGCACCGTGCACCTCGGCGCGGACCTGGACGGGCTCACCGGTTACGCCGCCGCGCTGGCCCGCAAGGAGGTTCCGCGCGACCCGTTCCTGCTGGTGGGGCAGATGTCGGTGGCCGACCCGAGCCACTCGCCGCCCGGCACCGAGTCGCTCTGGTGCTACACGCACCTGCCGTTCCGCCGGCAGTGGCGGGCCGAGGAGATCGCCGCGCACGTCGAGCGGATGGAGCAGGTGCTGGAGGAGGCCGCGCCGGGCTTCCGCAGCCTGGTCGTCGGGCGGCACGTGGCCGGGCCGGCCGACCTGGAGGCGGGCGACCCGAGCCTGGTGGGCGGGGCGCTCGGCGGCGGCACCGCGGCCGCGTACCAGCAGCTGTTCCTGCGCCCGACTCCCGGCCTGGGCCGCGCGGACACCCCGGTCGACCGGTTGTTCCTGGCCAGTGCGTCGGCGCACCCCGGCGGCGGCGTGCACGGCGCCCCCGGCGCCAACGCCGCCCGCGCCGCCCTGGCCCGCGACCGCGCGCTCACCGGCCCGCTCTACGCAGCCGGGATCGGTGCCGCGCACCGGGCGGTCTACCGCTGACCGCCCCAACCCGACCCGCCCCGACGGCGTCGGCGTGCCCGCTCCGATCCGAGCCGGCCTGCCGCCGCTGCCCACCCACCGGTGCGCCGCCGCCTGCCGGCCGGCGGTCGCGCTGACGGCCGTCTGCTGAACGAGGGATCGGCATTGGCACTTCCTCGCGACGGGGACCCGGGAGGAGAACGCCTCGACCGGACACTGTGGGCGAGGTGATTCACGCAGGGTGATGAAGGGCGGGACCGGCTGGACCGTCCACGCGTCCCTTTGCTCTGCAGCCACCTACGCAACGGTTGCGGAAGGTCACCGTACCGGCCGGGAGTGGCGGCCGGGCTCCGTGGATATCCGCAGGTAGGTGACGTGGTGCGTCCCTGGCTGCAGAGCAAAGGGGTGCGCAGTGGCGGTCGGCAGCTCGCTCGCAAGGTCACGGTGAGTAACATTGCGCTACGTAACCGCAGGGCCGCTCGATCCGTCTGCTGGGCCCGGCCGCGCGGCCCCCCGTACTCCGCCGCTGGCCTTGACCGGACCGCCGTGCGGGCGCCCGCACCGCATCCGCGATTCGCACCGCATCCGTGGCGCGCACCGCATCCGGGACCCGCGGCATCCGCCCGCCGGGCCTGTGACCAGCCCCTGCGGCCCGCCACGCCTGGGGGCCCCGACGGCTTCGTGCCCGTGACTTCCTCAGACCACGGGCCCCCGGCCGCCGGGCCCCGCCCGCCGGGCCATCGCTGGCCGTCTGGCGGGTCGGGGCGGCCGGCCGCCAGGGCTGGAGCCGGGGGCCGGGGCCCGTTCAGCGCTCGATGTTGCGGTGCTTGCTGCGCAGCTTGAACGGCATCAGCGCGCTTTCGATCTTGGTCGCGGTGGTCATCTTGGACGCGCCGTCGCGCCGCTCCTCGAAGCGGATCGGCACCTCCAGGATGGTGTGACCCAGCTTCGTGGCGAGGTAGTGCATCTCCACCTGGAAGCTGTAGCCGTTGGACTGCACCCGCTCCAGGCCGATGTCGCGCAGCGCGTCCGCCCGCCAGATCTTGAAGCCGGCGGTGAGGTCGCGGATCCGGACCCGCAGCAGCGTGTGCACGTAGAGGTTGGCCCAGCCGCTGAGGGCCCGCCGGTAGAGCGGCCAGTTCTCGTCCAGCTCGCCACCCGGGACGTAACGGGAGCCGATCACCACGCCGGCCTGGGTGGAGAGGAGGGCGCCGAGCATGCCCGGCAGCGCCTCCGGCGGGTGTGACAGGTCGGCGTCCATCTGTGCGACGTACTCCGCGTCGCCGCCGAGCGCGCGCCCGATCCCGTCCACGTACGCCCGGCCCAGCCCCTCCTTGCCGGCCCGGTGCACGACCTCGACCCGGTCGGGGTGCTCGATGGCCAGCTTGTCCGCCACCTCACCCGTGCCGTCCGGCGAGTTGTCGTCGGCGACCAGGATCTTCAGGCCCGGCAGCGGCAGGGCCAGCAGCCGCTCGACCAGCACCGGGAGGTTGCCCGCCTCGTTGTAGGTGGGCACCACGACGGTCAGGCGTGCGTCCCGCCACGGCACGGGCAACTGCACGGGTTCGATCATGTCGGACATCCTCGGTCGGCGGACAGGGCTCCCTGAGAGCGTAGCCAGTTGCCACATCCGGGTCGAAAAGGCCACCCCTACCGCCCCCGGCCTGCCAGGCTCACCCGGGCGGGCGCCGGGCCGGCGGAGGCTACCGGCCAGCGTGGCGAGGGCGACCCGCCGACCGGTGGGCGCAGACGAAACGCCCTCCGCGCCCCGGCACCGCCACGGTCTGGGTCACGCGTCCGCCTTCTGCCGCAGGGCGATGTCCGCCAGCCGGGTCAGGGTCTCCTTGTTGCGCTGGTGCAGCACGAGGTCGTTGACCTTGTTGCGTACCCAGCGCAGCGGACCGGCGGCGAAGTCCTCGCCGATACGTATCCGGGTCGCGTCGGCACCGACCGCTTCGAGGGTGAACACCACGATCGCCTCCCCGGCGGGCCAGAGGCCCGCACGGATGACGAGCCGGCGCGGCGGCTCGCACGCGAGCACCGTCGAGGAGTCCTGCAACGAGAACGGCCACGGCCCGGCCTTGTGGTGCAGTTGGCTGCCGACCCGGGGCCAGGCATCGTCCACGTCGCGGACGTGCACCGTGCCGACCACCCAGTCGCTGTACGTCCAGCCGTCCGCCAGTACCGCCCAGATCTGCTCCGGGGGAGCCCCGATCACTTTCTCCACAACCGCCACTGTGCTCCCATACCCATGGCGCGAGCGGGGCTAACCACGACGACGGGTTAGCTTCTCCCGGGCGACGGGTATCGCCACCTGCGCCGAGGGCGGCTCGACGCCGCGGTCCGCCCCTGGCGGGCGCGGGGAGGGCCACGTTTACTCCCCGGGGCGCCGGGAACCCGCCGGCTGTGCGACAGGACCAGGTGGAGCCGGATCAGCGCAGGTCAGCCCGGGTTTTTGCCGGCGCCGGCCGGGTCGCTACCGGCCCCGTCCTGTTCGACGCGGTGCTGCTGGACCGGGACGGCACGCTGATCGAGGACGTGCCGTACAACGGGGATCCGGAGAAGGTGCGGCCGGTGCCGGGGGCGCGGGAGAGCCTGGACCGGCTGCGGGCCGCGGGCCTGGGGCTGGCGGTGGTGACGAACCAGTCGGGTCTGGCCCGGGGGCTGTTCACCGAGGCGCAGATGCGGGCGGTGCACGCCCGCGTCGAGGAGTTGCTGGGGCGCTTCGACGCGTGGCTCGTCTGCCCGCACGACGAGGGCGCCGGATGCGGCTGCCGCAAGCCGGCACCGGGGCTGGTGTACGCCGCCGCGCGGGAGCTGGGCACGGTGCCGGCGCGGTGCGTGCTGGTGGGGGACATCGGCCGGGACATGACGGCCGCGCTCGCCGCTGGGGCGGCCGGGATCCTGGTCCCCACGCCGGTGACCCGGCCGGACGAGGTCGCCGCGGCGCCGCAGGTGACGACGGACCTGCCGGCGGCGGTGGCGGAGATCCTGCGCCGCCAGGCGGCGATCGACCCCGTCACCTACCGGCCGCCCGACAGCCACCCCGGCCGGCACGCGGACACCCGGCCCCGCCGGCACGCGGAAGCCGCGCACGGCCGGCACGCGGAGAGCGGGCTCGGCCGGGGGGCCGGCGACGGCGCGGCCGCCGTGCGGCGGGACGGGCGTCGGACGGGGACGGTGCTGGTGGCGCGTGCCGACTCGGCGGGGGACGTGCTGGTCACCGGTCCCGGCATCCGCGCCGTCGCCGCCGGTGCCGAGCGGGTGGTGCTGCTGTGCGGGCCCCGGGGACGCGCCGCGGCGGAACTCCTGCCCGGTGTCGACGAGATCATCGAACACCGGCTGCCCTGGATCGATCCCGCGCCCGACCCGGTCGAGCCCGGCGACGTGGCCGCCTTGACCGCGCGCCTGGCGGCCGTGGGCGCCGACGAGGCCGTCATCTTCACCAGCTTCCACCAGTCGCCCCTGCCGCTGGCCCTGCTGCTGCGGCTGGCCGGGGTCGGCCGGGTCAGCGCCATCAGCGACGACTATCCCGGCAGCCTGCTCGACGTGCGGCACCGGGTGCCGGCCGGCGTACCCGAAGCCGAACGCGCCCTCTCCCTCGCCGCCGCGGCCGGCCACGCCCTGCCCGAGAACGACGGCCCCGTCCTGCGCCTGCGCCCGACGCCGGCGCCCCCGTCGGAGGCCGGCGCGCCCGGGTACGTGGTGCTGCACCCCGGCTCGTCCGCGCAGGCCCGGGGCTGCCCGCCGGAGTTGGCCGCGCGGATCGTGCGCGCCCTGGCCGACGCCGGCCACCGGGTGCTGGTCACCGGCGGCCCCGACGAGCGCGAGCTGACCGCGCGGGTGGCCGGCGACGCCGGCGTCGACCTGGGCGGGCGGACCGGGCTCGCCGGGCTGGCCGCCACGATCGCCGGCGCCGCCGCGTTGGTGGTCGGCAACACCGGCCCCGCCCACCTCGCCGCCGCCCACGGGGTGCCGGTGGTCAGCCTCTTCGCCCCCACGGTCCCGTACGGACAGTGGGGGCCGTGGCGGGTGCCGGCGGTACGGCTCGGCGACGCCGACGCCCCCTGCCGGGACAGCCGGGCCGCCCGCTGCCCGGTGCCCGGGCACCCCTGCCTCAACGGCGTCGAGCCGGCACAGGTCCTCGACGCGCTGCGGCTGCTCGGCGTGACCCCGCCGCGCCCGGCGGCGCCGCCCGCCGGCGTGCCGGCGGTGGCCAGCACCGGCGGGAGCGGCCGATGAACGTGCTGCTCTGGCACGTGCACGGCTCCTGGACCACGTCCTTCGTGCACGGCAAGCACCGCTACCTCGTGCCCGTCACGCCGGACCGTGGCCCGTACGGCCTCGGCCGCGCCCGCACGTATCCCTGGCCGGAGAGCGCCGTCGAGGTGAGCCCCGACGAGCTCCGTACGGCCGAGGTGGACCTGGTCATCCTGCAACGTCCCGAGGAACTCGACCTCGCCGAGCGGTGGCTGGGTCGCCGGCCCGGCCGGGACCTGCCCGCCGTCTACGTGGAGCACAACACCCCGAAGGACGGCGCCGTCCCCGACAGCCGCCACCCGATGGCCGACCGCGACGACCTGCTCGTCGCGCACGTCACCGGCTTCAATGAGCTCTTCTGGGACACCGGCGCCACCCGCACCACCGTCATCGACCACGGCGTCGTCGCCCCCGCCGGGGAGTACACCGGCGAGCTGCCGCGGCTCGCGGTGGTGATCAACGAGCCGGTACGCCGCTGGCGGGTCACCGGCACCGACCTGCTGCCCCGGTTCGCCGAGATCGCCCCGCTGGACGTCTTCGGCATGAAGGTGACGGGGCTGGCCGAGCACCTCGGCCTGTCGGCCGACCGGCTGGCCAGCCACGACGACCTTCCCCAGCACCGGCTGCACGCGGAGCTGGGGCGGCGGCGGGCGTACCTGCACCTGTGCCGGTGGACGTCGCTGGGGCTGAGCCTGATCGAGGCGATGTCCATCGGGATGCCGGTCGTCGCGCTGGCCGCCACCGAGGCGGCGATGGCCGTGCCACCCGGCGCGGGCGCCCTGTCCACCCGCGTCGACGCCCTGCTCGACGCCGCCCGTCGGTTCGTCGACGAGCCGGCGGAGGCACGCCGGGCGGGGGCCGAGGGGCGCGCCGCCGCCCGGGACCGCTACGGCCTCGACCGTTTCCTCGCCGACTGGGACCGGCTGCTGGAGGAGGAAGTATGCGCATCGCGATGATCTCGGAGCACGCCAGCCCGCTCGCCGTCCTGGGCGGCGAGGACGCCGGCGGTCAGAACACGCATGTCGCCGAGCTCTCCGCCGCCCTCGCGGCCGCCGGGCACGACGTGCGGGTCTACACCCGCCGCGACGCGGTGGACCTGCCCGTCACCGTACGCGCCCCGGCCGGCTACGACGTGGTGCACGTGCCGGCGGGGCCGGCCGAGCCGGTCGCCAAGGACGCCCTGCTGCCGCACATGAGGGAGTTCAGCCGCTGGCTGGTCGAGCGGTGGCGGGGCGGCGACTGGGCACCCGAGGTGATCCACGCGCACTTCTGGATGAGCGGCCTCGCCGCGCTGGCCGCCGGCCGGCAGAGCGGGGTGCCGGTCGTGCAGACGTACCACGCGCTGGGGGTGGTCAAGCGGCGGCACCAGGGCGTGCAGGACACCAGCCCGGCCCGCCGGATCGGCTACGAGCGGGAGCTGGGCCGCGCCGTCGACCGGGTCGTCGCCCAGTGCCAGGACGAGGTCGGCGAGCTGGTCCGGATGGGCGTACCCCGGTCCCGGATGACGGTCGTCCCGTCCGGGGTCAACCTGGCCACGTTCGCCCCGCTGGGGCCGGCGGTCGAACGGGACGAGGACCGGCCGCGGATCCTGACCGTCGGCCGGTTGGTCGAGCGGAAGGGCTTCCAGACCGTCGTGCGGGCCATGGCGTACGTGCCCGAAGCCGAGTGCGTGGTGGTCGGCGGCCCGCCCGCCGGGCTGCTGGAGACCGACCCGTACGCCCGCCGGCTGCGCGCCCTCGCCGTCAGCTGCGGGGTGGCCGACCGGGTGCGGCTGGTCGGGGCGGTGCCCCGCGAGGAGATGGGCCGCTGGTACCGCTCGGCGGACGTCCTGGTGGCCGCCCCCTGGTACGAGCCGTTCGGGCTCACCCCGCTGGAGGCGATGGCCTGCGGGGTGCCCGTGGTGGGCACCGCCGTCGGCGGGATCAAGGACACCGTGGTCGACGGCGTCACGGGCGACCTGGTCCCGGCGCGGGACCCGCGCGCCCTGGGCGACGCGGTCCAGCGGCTGCTCGACGACCGGATCCGCCGCTTCGCGTACGCCGCGGCGGCCCGGGACCGGGCGCGGCGGCGCTACTCCTGGGCGGCCACGGCGGAACGGCTGGCGGAGGTCTACGGCGACGTCGCCGCGGTGCGCCGGCCCACCCGGGTGGTGGCCTGATGACGGAGGCCACGCTGCTGGACGCGCACCTGGCGAACCTGGCGGCGGCGCTGCCGACCTACCGGCGGCACGAGGCCCTGCTGGCCCGGTGGGGGGAGGCCCTCGCCCGCCGGCTGGTCGACGGCGGCCGGCTGCTGGTGGCGGGCAACGGCGGCAGCGCCGCCGAGGCCCAGCACCTGACGGCCGAACTCGTCGGCAAGCTCCGCGACGACCGGCAGCCTCTCTCCGCCATCGCGCTGCACGCCGAGACGTCCGCCGTGACCGCCATCGGCAACGACTACGGCTACGAAGAGGTCTTCGCCCGCCAGGTGCGCGCCCACGGCCGCGACGGAGACGTGCTCCTGCTGCTCTCCACCAGCGGCACCAGCGCCAACCTGCTCAACGCCGCCCGCGCCGGCCGCCGGGCCGGCCTCACCTGCTGGGCGCTGACCGGCCCCGCCCCCAATCCCCTCGCCGAGCTCTGCCACGAGGTCCTCGCCGTCGGCTCGCCCGACAGCCAGGTCGTCCAGGAACTCCACCTCGTCACCAGCCACCTCCTCTGCGAGTACGTCGAGCGGGCGCTGCCGGCGCTGCTCGCCGCGCCGGGGACGCCCGTGCGGACGGGGGTCGAGGTGGTGCTCGATGGCGAGTCAGCAGCTCCGGGCGTGATGAGGAGGGAAACGTGACGGGACCCGTCGTGGTGGTCGGTGACACCCTGCTGGACCGGGACGTCGAGGGGGTGGTGAACCGGCTCTGCCCCGATTCGCCCGTGCCGGTGCTGGACGAGACCGCCCACGTGGACCGGCCCGGCGGCGCCGGGCTGGCCGCGGTCTTCGCCGCCGCGCAGGGGGCCGAGGTGGTGCTGGTGACGGCGTTGGCCGACGACGCGGGCGGCGCCCGGCTCAGCTCGTTGCTCGCCGAGGCCGGCGTGCAGGTGTACCCCCTCGGGCTGTACGGCGGCACACCCGAGAAGGTGCGGCTGCGCGCCCGGGGCCGGGTGCTGCTGCGTCACGACCGGGGCGGCGTGGCCGGCACGCCGGGCGAGCCCTCCGAGGCGGTGCTGCGGGTCATCGCCCGCGCCTCCGCCGTGCTGGTCAGCGACTACGGGCGGGGGGTCGCCCGGCAGCCCGCGCTGCGCGCCGCCCTCGCCGCCACCGTGGCGCCGGTGGTCTGGGACCCGCACCCGCGGGGACCGGCGGCGGTGCCGGGGGTGCACCTCGCCACCCCCAACGAGTCGGAGGTGCGGGAGCTGGTGCAGGTCCCGCCGGGGGCGACCCGGCTGGCGACGGCGTCGCGGGGCGCGCAGGGCCTGCGCCGCAGTTGGCGGGCCGGTGCGGTCGCGGTGACCCTGGGCGGGGACGGCGCGCTGCTCTGCCACGCCGGCGGGACCCCGCTGGTGGTGCCGGCCCCGGCCAACGCCGAGGGGGACACCTGCGGCGCCGGGGACCGGTTCGCGGCCACCGCCAGCCTCGCCCTGGCCCGGGGGGCGCTGGTCTCCGAGGCGGTGCAGGAGGCTGTCGCCGAGGCGTCGGCGTACGTGGCGGGCGGGGGAGTGGCGACGGCGCTGCCGCCGCCGGTGCGCCCGCTGCCACCCGCGGTGTCCGGTCCCGCGGGCGGGCGTGTCGGGGTGGCCGCGACCGCCGGCGTGGTCTCGGCGGTACGCGCGGCCGGCGGCACGCTGGTGGCCACCGGCGGCTGCTTCGACCTGTTGCACGCCGGGCACGTGGCGACGTTGCAGGCGGCCCGGCAGCTCGGCGACTGCCTGGTGGTCTGCCTGAACTCCGACGCCAGCGTCGCCGGGCTGAAGGGGCCCGACCGGCCGGTGATCCCGCAGGGCGACCGGGCCCGGCTGCTCGCGGCGCTCAGCTGCGTCGACGCGGTGATGATCTTCGACGAGTCCACCCCGCACGCGGCGCTGTCGTGGCTGCGGCCGGACGTCTGGGTCAAGGGCGGCGACTACGCCGGCGACGGCGGCGAGCCCGCCCTGCCCGAGGCGGAGATCCTGCGCCGCTGGGGTGGGCACACGGTGGTGGTGCCGTACCTGGACGGGCGCTCCACCAGCGGGCTGATCGCCGCCACCCGGTCCACCGGCACCGCCCGGGCCGGCGGGCCGCCGCTCGCCGACGCCGTGCCGCCGACCGGCCCCCCGGCGGGCCCCGCTCCCGGCGGTCCCTCCGCGCGGCGGTCGACCTCGACGGAGGGGACCCGGTGAGCGGCGGGCCGCCCGGGGCCGGGCGCACGGTGCTGGTCACCGGCGGATCGAGCGGCCTGGGCGCCGCGGTGGTCGCGGCCGTGGCCCGGGCCGGCGGCCGACCGCTGGTGCTGGACCGGCAACCGCCCGCCGACGGGGTGCCCTGGGTCGAGTGCGACCTGGCCGACACCCGCGCCGCCGAGGCCGCCACCCGGCGTCTCGCCGAGCGGTCGGGCGGGCTGGACGCGGTCGTCACCGCGGCCGGGACGGACGTGCCCGGCCGGCTGGCGGACCTGCCCGGCGAGACCTGGGACCGGATCGTGACCGTGGACCTGCTCGCCACGGCCGCCGTCGTCCGGGCCGCCCTGCCCTTCCTGGAGACGTCCCGGGGGAGCATCGTCACCGTCGCCTCCACGCTGGGGATCAAGGCGGTCAGCGACGCCACCGCCTACTGTGCCGCGAAGTTCGGCGTCGTCGGCTTCACCCGCGCCCTCGCCGCCGAGCTCGCCGGGCGGGTCGGCGTCACGCTGCTCATCCCGGGCGGCATGCGCACCGCCTTCTTCGACGACCGCGACGCCGCGTACCGACCCGGCCCGGACGCGATCCTGAACGATCCCGCCGACACCGCCGCCGCCGTCATGTTCGCGCTGTCCCAGCCGGCCGGCTGCGCGGTCCGCGAGATGGTCGTCTGCGCCGAGCAGGAGACCTCGTACCCGTGATCCTCGTCCTGCGCGCCCTCGGCGTCGGCGATCTCGTCACCGCCACCCCCGCGCTGCGCGCCCTGCGGGCCGCCCACCCGGACGAGGAGGTGGCGCTGGTCGCGCCCGGCTGGCTGGCCCCGCTGGTCGACCTCGTCGGGGGCGTCGACCGGCTGATCGACACGCCGGGCCTCGGCGCGCTGCCCTGGGCCGGCCCGCCGCCGCGCCTCGCCGTCAACCTGCACGGCCGGGGGCCCGAGTCGCACCGGATGCTCGCCCGCACCCGCCCCGGCCGGTTGCTCGCCCACGCCAACCCCGACGCCGGGCACCACGACGGCCCCGCCTGGCGGGCCGACGAGCACGAGGTCGACCGCTGGTGCCGGCTCCTCGACCGGTACGGCATCCCCGCCGACCGCACCGACCTCGACCTGCGCCGCCCCGTGCCCGACGGCGCCCCGGCCGGGGTCACCGTGCTGCACCCGGGCTCCAAGGTCCCGGCGAAGCGCTGGCCGCCGGACCGGTTCGCGGCACTGGCCCGGGAACTGGCCGCCCGGGGGCACCGCGTGGTGCTGACGGGCAGCGCGGACGAGCGGGCGACGGCGGAACGGGTCGCGTCCGACGCGGGGCTGCCCGCCGGGGCGGTGCTGGCGGGGCGGACCGACCTCGGCGGGCTGGCCGCGCTGGTGGCGTACGCCCGGCTGGTGGTCAGCGGGGACACGGGCGTGGCACACCTCGCGACCGGCTACCGCACGGCGTCGGTGGTGCTCTTCGGCCCCGTCTCCCCGGCCCTGTGGGGGCCGCCGCCCGGCCGCCCCCGGCACCGCGCGCTCTGGGCCGGAGACGGGGATTGGCGCAGGTGGGACGGGGTAGGAAGCCATCCGGCGATGGCGGCGCTGGGCGTCGAGGACGTGCTGGCCGCGGTGGACGAGGTGGAGAGGGCGGTGCGGTTCCCAGGTGCGGTTGCGGCGTAGTGTTCCGGGCCGGCCGGGGTACGGACGTCGGCGGCGCGGCAGAGGCTGGCTCTTCCTCGACCCGGCCGGGCAACCGGTCCGCGATCCCGACGTCCTCGCCCGGCTGCGGGAGCTGGTGATCCCGCCCGCCTGGCGGGACGTGTGGATCTGCCCGTACCCGAACGGGCACATCCAGGCCACCGGCATCGACGCGGCGGGGCGCAAGCAGTACCTCTACCACCCGAAGTGGCGCGAGAAGCGCGACGAGGCGAAGTTCGACCACGTGCTGGAGGTGGCCCGGCGGCTGCCGACGCTGCGCGAGCGGGTCGGGCGCGACCTCGCCGGCCGGGGGATGCGCCGCGACCGGGTGCTGGCGACGGTCACCCGGCTGCTGGACATGGGGATGTTCCGGGTCGGCAGCGACCAGTACGCGGCCGGCGACGACCCGACGTTCGGGGTGTCGACCCTGCGCCCGGAGCACGCCCGGACCCGGGGCGGCTGCGTGGTGTTCGAGTTCCCGGCCAAGGGCGGCATCGAGCAGGTGCGCCGCATCGACGACCCGGAGCTGTGCCGGGTGCTGACCAACCTGCGCCGCCGACGGCGGGAGGCCGACCGGCTCTTCGGTTACCTGGACGGCGGCGAGTGGCGCGACGTGCGCAGCGACGAGGTCAACGAGTACCTGCGCGACGCCAGCGGCGGGGAGATGACGGCGAAGGACTTCCGGACCTGGCACGCCACCGTGCTGGCGGCGACCGAGCTGGCGACGGTGGGCGCGCAGCGCTCGGCCACCGCCCGCAGGAAGGCGGTGGCCGCGGTGATGCGCGACGTCGCGGAGCTGCTCGGCAACACCCCGACCGTGGCGCGGACGTCCTACGTCGATCCGCGCGTGGTCGACCTCTACCACGACGGCGTGCTGGCCCCCGTCGACCCGCGGACGCCGCGCGAGAAGGCCGAGCGGATCGTGCTCGAACTGCTCGAGGACGCCTGAGCCGGCCCCGCCGGCACCCGCCCGGGCGAAGGCGCCGGGGCCGGGCGGCCGCCCGCCTCCCCCGTGGCGGCGGACGCCTCGCCACGGCCCCCTCGGCGGTCCGGTCCCGCCGCCGCCGCGGCGGGGGAGGGACCGGCCACCTCGGCTGTCAGTCTGCCCCGACCGGGTTGACCGTGGACGCCGCCGGGTTGGCGCTGCGTGCCACCTCCGCCGCATGCCCGGCCCGCCAGGTCTGCGGCCCGACGCCGTGCGCCTTGCGGAAGACCCGGCTGAAGTGCGCCTTGTCGGGGAAGCCCCAGCGGGCCCCGATCGCCTGGACCGGCTGGCCGCGCAGGCCCGGGTCGGCGAGGTCGTGCCGGCACCGCGCCAACCGCAGCTCGCGCACGTAGGACGCGACCGTCGACTCCTCGGCCTCGAAGAGGCGGTGCAGGGTACGCAGCGAGACGTGGTGCGCGTCCGCCACCACCTGCGGGCTCAGCGTCGCGTCCCCGAGGTGCCGCTGGATGTAGGCGCGCACCTGGGTGAGCAGGGCGCGCCGGCGGACCTCGGCCGGCACCGCCTCCTCGGCCACCAGGTGCCGGCCGAGCAGGGTGGACACCAGGTCGAGCCCGACGGTGCCGAGGCGGGCGGCGTCGGCGGCGTGGTACTGCTCGGGATGGTGGGCGATCTGGAGGAGGAACTGGGCCAGCAGCGCGCCGATCCCCTCGGTGCCCGACATCCGGCCGCCGAGCAGGGGTGCCAGCCGGTCCCGCGACAGCGGCAGCGCGGCGTGCGGGATGACCGCCACGACGGACCGGGCCGGATCCCGGCCCTCGTGGTCGCCGAGGTGCCGCACCCCGTGCGGCCGCGACCCGTCGTAGAAGATGAACTCCCGCGGCCCCAGCACGCTGCTCTGACCGGCCTGGCTGGCCGCGCCGTCGCCGGTGACGGTGAGCGCCAGCGTGTAGATCTCCGGGGCCGACTCGCGTACCAGCCTGGAGCTGCCGACGGCCTCCAGCGACGGGTACCGGTAGTTGACCACCCGTACCGGGTCGAGTTCGACGATCTCGGCCCGGGCGGCGAAGTCGTGGGCGTGCTCGCTGCGGATCCGCAGCGGCGACGCCGTACGTGCCACCAGGTCGAGCCACATGTCGAAGCGTTCGGACGCCGGCACCCGCTCGGTGTCGACCGTGGTCCGCCGAAGCATCAGCTCCCCCGTCCTCGCGCCGCTCCGGCGGCCATTGTCCATCGTGGGGCGCCCGCCCGCCCAGGGCGTCCCGGCCCCCGGCCGACGGGGCCGGGCCCCAACGGCCGGGCCGGCCCGGCTCAGTCCGGGGCCGTCCGGCCGCGGATCAGCACCTCGATGCCGTCGAGGATCCGCTCGAGGCCGAACTCCCACTCCGTGTCGAAGACCTCGTCCTCGCTCCCCTCGGTGCCCTCCACCAGCAGCTCCCGGATCGCCGGGTACGCGCCGTGGCGGGTCAGCCGGGCGAGCTGGTGCCAGTACCGCGCCCCGGCGTCGTCCGGGTCGAGCTGCTCGCGCGCCGCGGCCTCGTCGAGGTCGACGGTGAGGGTTGCCCAGTTCCGGGCGTACCCGCTGACCAGCATGATCGTCGAGAGTCGCTCGATGCCGCGCAGGCCGGTGCCGCGCAGGGCGGCCAGCCCCTGCTCCATCCAGCGCACCTGGTTGGGGCCCAGCGGCGGGCCGCCGATCGGCACCTGCCGGATCCAGGGGTGGCGGTGGATCGCCGCCACGTTGGCCAGCGCCCAGCGGGCGAGCGCCGGCCGCCAGCCCTCGTGCGGGCCGCGGGGCGCGGGCGGGTCCCCGTACGCGGTGTCGGCCATGAGGTCCAGCAGGTCGCTCTTGGCCGGGACGTAGCGGTAGAGCGACATGGTGGCCACGCCCAGCTCGCCGGCGACGCGGCTCATCGACACCGCCGCCAGCCCGTCGGTCTCGGCGACCCGGATGCCGGCGGCCACCACCTGCCGCATGGTGAGGCTGCGCCTGGGTCCCTTGCCGGGTCGCTCCCGCAGGCCCCAGGCGAGCTCGATGCTCTCGGGCAGCTCGACGTCGGCGTCGCTCATCCTCACCTCCCGGTGCGCGGTGTTGACCGTCATCCTAGCTTCTGCGTATGGTGCACGCAGAACAGCGTATGCCATACATAGAACGCGGAGGGTGAGGGGCGATGGGGAGAACAGACGCGGCGGTGGAGACCGTCGGGCTGCGCAAGTCCTACGGCGGGGTGGCCGTGCTCGACGGCCTGACCATGCGGGTCGCCCGGGGCAGCGTGTACGCCCTGCTCGGCCCCAACGGCGCGGGCAAGACCACGACCGTCCGGATCCTGGCCACGCTGACCGCGCCCGACGGGGGCGAGGCCCGGGTGGACGGCCACCACGTGGTCCGCGAGCGGGGCCGGGTCCGGCGGGCGATCAGCCTCGCCGGCCAGCACGCGGCGCTCGACGACCAGCAGACGGGCGCGGAGAACCTGCACATGATGGCCCGGCTCGCCGGGCTGGCCCCGGCCGCGGCCCGGCGCCGCGCCGCCGACCTGCTGGAGCGCTTCGACCTGGTCGCCGCCGGCGGGCGGCGGGTGGTGACCTACTCCGGCGGGATGCGCCGCCGCCTCGATCTCGCGGCCAGCCTGGTCGGCGAGCCGTCGGTGATCTTCCTCGACGAGCCGACCACCGGGCTCGACCCGCGCGGCCGGCAGGGCCTCTGGGAGGTGGTCGCCGAGCTGGCCGGCGCCGGGGTGACGGTGCTGCTCACCACGCAGTACCTGGAGGAGGCCGACCGGCTGGCCGACCGGATCGCGGTGCTGCACGGCGGCCGGCTGGCCGCCGAGGGGAGCGCGGACGAGCTCAAGCGCCGCTTCGGCGCCCACCGGCTGGAGTTGACGCTGCGCGACGCGCGGGGCTACGCCGAGGCCGCGCACCGCCTCGGCGACCGGGTCACGCACCGCGACCCGGCGCACCTGGAGCTGGCGGTGGCCACCGGCGGCGGCGCGCCGGAGATCCGCCACCTGCTCGACGAGGTCGACCCGGACCGGCGGGGAATCGCCCGGTTCACCGTCCGCGAGGCGACCCTGGACGACGTCTTCCTCACCCTCACCGGCGACCCGGTGACCGCCCGGCGGGAGACGGCCGGTGTCTGAGCTGACCCTGCGGCCGAGCCGCGCCGGCGAGGCCCTCGTCATGGTGGGGCGCTGCGTACGGCTGTCCCGGCGCAACGTCGACGCGCTGCTGACCTCGCTGCTCCTGCCGGTGATCCTGATGCTGCTCTTCGTCTACCTCTTCGGCGGCGCGATCGACACCGGCACCCGCTACGTCACCTACGTCGTCCCCGGCGTACTGCTGCTCTGCGCCGGCTTCGGCGCGGCAGGCACGGCCGTCAGCGTGACCACCGACCTGACCAACGGGGTCGTCGAGCGGTTCCGCACGATGGACGTCAGCGCCACGGCGATCCTCGGCGGGCACGTCGTCGCCAGCGTGGTCCGCAACACCGTCTCGACCGTGCTGGTGCTGGCGGTCGCCGTCGCGATCGGCTTCCGCCCGGCCGTCGCGCCGCTGCGCTGGCTGGCCGCCTTCGGGGTGCTGCTGCTCTTCCTGCTCGCCGTGTCGTGGCTGTCGGCCGCGTTCGGCCTGCTGGCCCGCACGCCGGAGGCGGCCAACGGCTTCACCTTCCTGGTGATGTTCCTGCCCTACCCCAGCAGCGCGTTCGTTCCGGTGGAGACGATGCCGCGCTTGATCCGCGGCTTCGCCGACCACCAGCCCGTCACGCCCGTCATCGAGACGCTGCGGGCCCTGCTGCTGGGCACCCCGACGGGGTCGGCCCCGGCCCTGGCGGTGGCCTGGTGCCTCGGCATCCTCGCCGCCTCGGTGCTGCTGACGGCCGTGCTGTTCCGCCGCCGCGTCGCCTGACCGCCTTCCGCCCGACACGCGTCGGCGGCGCCGGATCCCCTCCGGCGCCGCCGTCGTCGCGTCAGTCGTTGAGCACCTGGGAGAGCCGGTCGCGGAAGCGCCGCTCCGAGTCGCTCACCACGTCCCCGCCGAGGCCGAGGATGCCGCCGCTGGAGGCGGCGCCCACCACCTGCTCGGCGATCGCCACCAGCCAGTGCTTGTACGCGCCGGCCTCGCCCTCGTCCGTCCGGGCGGCCAGCAGCGTCGCCGCCTCCGCGGCCCGGCCCAGCACGTCCTCCAGGTAGGCCCGGGGGTCGGACGGCGCGATGACCGGCAGCTCCTCGCCGGCCTCGGGGTCGCCCACCCGCGAGACGATCTCGCCGGCCACGGCGGCGACCAGCGGGCTGGCCGACTCCCGGCCGGCGGCGATGGTCTCCAGCCCGGCCGCGTTCTCGGCCATGGTGCGTCGCGCGCCGTCGGTCTCGGCGGCGCTCGCCGCCGTCAGCACCGACTGCGGCAGGCCGACCAGCAGCCCCCACTCCTCGTCGGAGAAGCCGAATCCGGTGTACGCCGGCTGCTCGATCACGGCAACGCCCCTTTCCGCACTGATGTCGATCGTCGTCCGTGACCCCGGCTGCGGGGCCCGGCCCAGGCTAGTCGAGGGTCAGCAGACCCTGCTCGGACACCACGCTCACCGAGAGCGTCTTGTATCCCACCTCGTCGAAGAGCACCGTCATCCGGTCCTCCTCGTAGCTCAGCACCATGCCGGCGCCCCACTCCGGGTGCCGCACCTGGCTGTGCACGGGGAACGGCCCGACCGCACCGTCGTCCGCGGTGCTGGTGCCGGCGTGGCAGTTGTCGCAGTGCCCGCAGATCTCGGTCATCTGCTCACCGAAGTAGGCCAGCAGCGTCTGCGACCGGCAGGCGGTGGTCTCGGCGAAGGCCCGCATCATGTCGGTACGCGACCGGGTCACGGTCTGCTGCCGCTCGGCCTCCGCCAGGGCCGCCGCGGCGGCGTCGACGGGCGCGGGGGAGTAGCGGGGGGCGCCGACGCGCTGCTTCGCCCTCGGCTCGGCCGCGCCGACCTGCTCCAGCAGGGCGAGGTACTGGCCGAGCTTGCGCGGGCCGAGGCCGGTGACCTCCCGCAGCTCCTTCTTGTTCCGCGCCTTCCGGCGCAGCAGCGCGGAGAGGTCGCGCAGCTCGTCGGCGTCCGGCAGGCCGCCGCTGAAGAAGCGTTGCAGCCCGACGTCCTCGGCCTGCCACAGCAGCAGTACCCGGGCCGGCGCGCCGTCCCGGCCGGCCCGCCCGATTTCCTGGAAGTAGCTGTCCGGCGAGTCCGGCAGCGCCATGTGCACCACCCAGGCGATGTTCGGCTTGTCGATGCCCATGCCGAAGGCCGACGTGGCCACCATGATCGGCACCTGGTCGGCGAGGAACGCCTCGTGCAGCTCGGCGCGGGCCCCGGCCGCCATCCCGCCGTGGTAGTACTGGGCCGGGAAGCCGGCGGCGGTGAGCCGGGCCGACAGCTCCTCGGCGGAGCGTCGGGTGGGCACGTAGATGATGCCGGGCCGGGTGTCGTCGCGCAGCAGGGTGGTCAGCCGCCGCCACCGGTAGTCCTCCGTCGGGCAGTGCGCCACCTCGAGGAAGAGGTTCGGCCGGTCCAGCCCGGAGACCACCACCTCGGGCTCGGTCAGCCGCAGCCGGGCGATGATGTCGTCGCGTACGGGCGGCGAGGCGGTGGCGGTCAGCGCCACCACCGGCGGCCGGCCGATGCCGTCGATGAGGTGACCCAGCGCCAGGTAGTCGGGGCGGAAGTCGTGCCCCCAGGCGGAGATGCAGTGCGCCTCGTCGATCGCCACCAGCGCCGGCTTCAGCGACTTCACCTCGGCCATCCGGTCCGGGTTGGCGAGCTGCTCCGGGGTGATGAAGAGGAACTCGGCGCGCCCCTCGCGGATCTCGGCGATCGCCTCCGCCTGCTGCGCGGCCGACTCGTTCGAGCTGATCCGCACCGCGCGCAGCTCCGGTCGCTGCCGCTCGTTGAGCGCCGCGATCTGGTCCTGCTGCAGAGCGAGCAGCGGCGAGATCACCACGGTCGGACCGGGGATCAGGCTGGCCGGGATCTGGTAGATCGCCGACTTGCCGGCGCCGGTGGGCAGTACCACCAGGGCGTCGCGGCGCTTCATCACCGCCCGCATGGCGGCCAGTTGGTGGGGCCGCAGCGCCGTCCAGCCGAAGAGGCTCCTGGCCGCGCGGCGCAGTGTCGTCGAATGCGTGGACAGTTTCATCGAGGGCCGGAGGTACCCCCCGTCCGCGACGGCGAAACCGGCGCGTCGGGCAGGTCACCGGGCGGCCGCCGGACACGGGTGGGGCAGGTCACCGGGCGGGCCCGGCCGGCCGGCCCTTCGGGCCCGGGCCGCCCCGCGACGGGGTGCCCCGGGCCCGGCCGGGTCAGCGCACGCGGGGGAACACCTCGCGCTGGTAGAGGTCGAGCAGGCCCTGCCAGTTCGGGCCGGTGTTGGCCACGTAGACCTCGTCGAAGCCGGCCTTGGCGTACTCGTCGATCTTCGCCAGGTGCCCGTCGACGTCCCGGCCGCAGACGAACGCGTCCTTCATCATCTCCGGCCGGACCAGCTCGGCGGCCTGCTCGAAGTGCCGCGGCGACGGCAGTACCTGGGAGAGCTCGCCCGGCACCCCGGCGTTCGGCCAGCGCTCGTACGCGATGCGCACGCCCTCCTCCTCGGTGGGGGCGTACGCGGCCTTGAAGCCGGCCTGACACGGCTTGTCGCCGCCGCCGGACTCCCGGAAGCGCCGGACCAGCTCGGCGTCGGGCGAGGTGTTGACGAAGCCGTCGCCGATCCGGGCCGCCAGGTCGACCGCCTTCGGGCCGAAGCCCGAGACGTAGACCGGCGGGGGAGTGTCGGGCAGCGTGTAGATCCGGGCGTGCTCGACGGTGTAGTGCTTGCCGTGGTGGTTGACGAAGCCGCCCCGCCACAGCTCGCGCATCACCTGGACGGCCTCCTCCAGCATCTCCAGCCGGACGTCGGTCTGCGGCCAGGCGTCGCCGAGGATGTGCTCGTTGAGCGCCTCGCCGCTGCCCACCCCGAGCACGAACCGCCCGGAGTGCATGACCGCGCTGGTGGCCGCCGCCTGGGCCACGACGGCCGGGTGGATTCGCACGGTCGGGCAGGTGACGGCGGTCGTGACGGGGAGCCGGCAGACCTGGCTGAGCGCGCCGATCACCGACCAGACGAAGGGGCTCTGCCCCTGCGCGTCCGTCCACGGGTGGTAGTGGTCGGAGATCCAGAGCGCCTCGAAGCCGGCCCGCTCCGCGCCGCGCGCCTGCTCCAGCAGCTCGGCCGGCGTGTACTCCTCGGTGGACAGAAAGTAGCCGATCCTCATCGTTCCCCCTTGCCGCGTCGTACCGGTTCAACGAGGCAGGCGGTACCCGGGTGGCCGCCGTCGAACCACGCCGGTCAGCGCCGGAACATCGCGCGGATCGCGACCAGCAGCAACAGGCCGCCGACCACCAGGCCGAGCAGGCGTACGCCGGGGATGTCGGCCGGGCTCGTCGCGTCGGCCAGCAGCGGGAGTTCCATCCCCGAACTGTCCCCAGCCCGGGGCCCGACGGCAACTGTAAGGTTTATTGACTATTTCGTCGCGCGGTGTGACCATGGCAGCACCGCCGCGCCGGTGGCGGTCCCGCCGGGCGCGGAGAAGACGGGGGTACGACGACCGCAATGAGCGAGCGAATCATCAGCCACCACGCGGGCGGGCCGGCGTGAGCGGGCGCCACGGGCCGGGCCGGGGAGATCGCGGGATGGCGCCCCGCACCGCGACGCACGGGCCCGGGGTGCCGGCGTGAGCGCCCCCGGCGGAAGCCTGCCGGCACTGGCCGCCGCCGTCCTGCAACCGGGGTTCGTCGGCGTCACGCCGCCGCCCTGGGTCTGCCGCTGGCTCGGCGAGGGACTCGGCTCGGTGGTGCTCTTCGCCCGCAACGTGGTCGACCCGGAGCAGGTGGCCACCCTCACCGCCAACCTGCGCGCCGAACGCCCCGACGTCATCGTGGCCATCGACGAGGAGGCCGGCGACGTGACCCGCGTCGAGTCCGCCCGGGGCAGCTCCCGGCCCGGCAACTTCGCCCTCGGCGCCGTGGACGACCCGGCGCTGACCGAGGAGGTCGCCCGCGACCTGGGCGCCGATCTCGCCACGCTGGGGATCACCCTGGACTACGCCCCGGACGCCGACGTTAACTCCAACCCGGCCAACCCGGTGATCGGCGTACGCGCCTTCGGCGCCGAACCGGCGCTGGTCGCCCGGCACACCGCCGCCTGGGTGCGCGGCCTGCAGGCCGGCGGCGTCGCCGCCTGCGCCAAGCACTTCCCGGGGCACGGCGACACCAAGGTCGACTCGCACCACGACCTGCCCCGGATCACCGCCGACCGGGCCCGCCTCGACGCCGTGGAGCTGGCCCCCTTCCGGGCCGCCGTGGCCGCCGGGGTGCAGGCGGTGATGACCGGCCACCTGCTGGTGCCGGCGCTGGACCCGGAGCTGCCGGCGACGCTGAGCGAACGGATCCTGGGCGGCCTGCTCCGCGACGAGCTGGGCTTCTCCGGCGTCGTGGTCACCGACGCGGTGGAGATGCGGGCGGTCGCCGACCGGTACGGCTTCGCGGGCGCGGCGGTGCGTGCCCTCGCGGCCGGCGCCGACGCGATCTGCGTCGGCGGGGAGCGCGCCGACGAGGGCTCGGCCCGCCTGCTGCGCGACGCGATCGTCGCCGCGGTCGTCGACGGCGAGCTGCCCGAGGAACGCCTCGCCGAGGCCGCCAAGCGGGTGGGTCAGCTCGCCGCGTGGACCGTGGCCGCCCGGGCCGACCGGGCGCCCCACCCCCGCCCGGGTGCCGAGGGTTCGGCCGTCGGGCTGGCCGCCGCCCGCCGGGCGCTGCGGGTCACCACCGCGCCGGCCGGCGTCGGCGCCCTGCCGCTGGCCGGCCCGGTGCACGTCGTCGAGTTCGAGCCGCCGCGCAACATCGCGATCGGCCCGGAGACCCCGTGGGGGCTCGCCGCCCCGCTGGCCGCGCTGCTCACCGGCACCACCACCGCCCGGTACGCCGAGGCGGACGTCCCCGCCGACCCGACCGTGGGGGCCGGCGGCCGCTGCGTGGTGCTGGTGGTGCGCGACCTGCACCGGCACGACTGGATGCGGGCGGCGGTGGAGCGCGCGCTGGCCGCCCGGCCGGACGCGGTCGTGGTCGAGCTGGGCGTGCCCGAGCTGGTCGCCGGCGCGGTCCACGTCGCCACCCACGGCGCGACCCGGGCCGCCGCCCGCGCCGCGGCCGAGCTGCTGACCCGGCGCTGATCCGCGCCGTGGCCCCCGCGCTACGGCGCGGGGGCCACCAGGTCGGCGTACTCGGGGTGGCGGTCGATGAACGCCGCCATGAACGGGCAGCGCGGCACCACCGCCGTGCCGCGCTCGCGCAGCTGGTCGAGGGTGCCCCGGACCAGGGCCGCGCCGACGCCCATGTTCTGGAACCTCGCGTCGACCTCGGTGTGGGTGAAGACGAGCACCTCGCCGCGCGGCAGGTACGCGGTGAACCCGGCCAGCGCGTCGTCGACCAGGATCTCGAAGCGGTGCTTGGCGGGATCGTCCTCGACCAGGATGCTCACCGGGCCATTCTGCCCCCGTCGACGGCGAGGCGGTCCAGTTCGGCGAGCAACCGGTCCACCTCGCCTGCCGTGTTGTAGTGGTAGAGGCTGGCGCGCACGGCCCCGCCGCTGTCGCGCAGCCCCATCGCCTGGAAGTACTCGTAGGCGTAGTAGTCGCCGGCGGAGAGGCAGAGCCCCGCCGCGCCCAGCTCTTCCTGGGTCCGCTGCGGCGAGAGCCCGGCCAGCCGGAAGGAGACCGTCGGGCAGCGCCGGACGGGGGAGCCGAGCACCGTGACGCCGGGCAGCGCGGCCAGCCCGGCGAGCAGCCGACCCAGCAGCGACTCCTCGTGGGCCCGGGCGGCCGTCAGCCCGGCGAGCAGCCGCTCGCGCCGGCTGCCGGTGGCCGTCGGGTCCAACCCGGCCAGGTGGTCCACCGCGGCGGCCACGCCGGCCAGCAGGGGGAAGCTCGGGGTGCCGTACTCGAAGCGGTCCGGCACCGCGTCGGAGGAGGGCAGCAGCTTCGCCGGTCGCAGCCGCTCCCACGTCGCGGGAGCGGCCACCATCGCGGCCAGGTGCGGCCCCGACCACTTGTAGGCGCTGGTGACCAGGAAGTCGGCGCCCAGCTCGGCGAGATCGGTGGGGCCGTGCGGCACGGAGTGCACCCCGTCGACGCAGACCAGCGCGCCGGCGGCGTGCGCGACGGCCGCGATCGCCGGCACGTCGGGGACGGTGCCGGTGGCGTTGCTGCCCGCGGTCACCGCGACCAGCCGGGTCCGTCCACCGACCAGCTCCGCGAAGCGCTCCACCGGCAGCTCCGCGGTGTCGCGGTCGAACTCGGCCCAGCGCACCGTCGCGCCGGCCGCCTCGGCGGCCTGCACCCAGGGGCGTACGTTCGCGTCGTGGTCCAGCCGCGACACCACGACCTCGTCGCCGGGCCGCCAACCGGCGCCCAGGGTCCGGGCCAGGGTGTACGTCAGCGCGGTGGCGCTCGGCCCCAGCACCACCCCGTCGGGTTCGGCGCCGAGCAGGTCGGCAACGGCCGCGCGGGCGGCGGCGACCAGCTCCAGCGAGCGCCGGCCCGGCGCGAAGGCCGCGCTGCGGTTGCCCACCGCCGCGCGCATGGCGGCGGTGACCGCGTCGATCACCGGGCCGGCGCTCTGCGTGCCCCCGGCGCCGTCGAGGTGGACGAAGCCCTCGGCGAGGGCGGGGTAGGCGGCCCGGGTGCGGGCGATGTCGAACGGCATGCCCGGGACCCTAACGCCCCGCCTCGGGCCCCTCACCTCGGCGGATGATCACGAGCTGCCGGAGTGGCCCGAGTCTCGTACCCTTGGCGGGGTGACGAACCGACGTGTTGACTCCCCGCTGACCCCCACCCGCCGGGCCGCCGGTCTGCTGGCCGGTTTGGCGCTCGGCGTCGCCGTGCTCGCCGGTTGCAGCTCCGAGGGCGCCAGCACCGACTGCGGCCTGGACGCCTGCACGGTCACCTTCGACCGGGGCGTGGACGCCAGCGCCACCATCCTCGGCGTGGAGGCCAAGCTGATCGGCGCGCAGGGCGACCAGGTGACCGTCGAGGTCGCCGGCGAGCAGTTGTCGCTGACGACGGGGCAGCAGGCCACCGAGGTCGGCGGCTTCGCGGTGACGCTCGACAGCGTCACCGACCAGGAGGTCAAGATCCGGGTGTCGCGCAACGCGGGCGGCTGACCGGCCCGGACGACCGACCGCCCGGGTCGCCGATCGGCCACCCGGGCGGCGGCGCCCGACGTTTGGAAATCTTCGCGTTCGGAGATTGTGGCGCCATGTCACTTACCCGGAACGCCGAAGCCACCGCCTCCCGTACGGCGAACAGCAGGTGGCTCGAAGTGTTGGCCAGAGCCGGCTTCATCGGCTACGGCATCGTGCACCTCCTGTTCGCCTGGTTGGCGTTGCAGATCGCGTTCGGCAAGGCCGCCGACGACGGCGACCAGTCCGGGGCGCTGCGCACCATCGCCGCCCAGCCGCTGGGCAAGTTCCTCGTCGTCACGATCGCGGTCGGCCTGCTCGCCATGGCGATCTGGCAGGCGCTGGAGGCGGCCGTCGGGCACCGCGCCGAGCGCGGCAAGGAGCGGGTCTGGGAGCGGCTGGCCTCGCTGGGGCGGACCATCGTCTACCTCTACTTCGCCTGGACGGCCTTCAAGGTCTTCAAGGACGCCGGCTCCAACAGCGCCGACCAGCAGGAGGCGCTGACCGGCAAGGCCATGGAGTCCTCCGGCGGTCGCTGGCTGGTCGGCCTGGCCGGGCTCGTGCTCGTCGCGATCGGCGTCGGCCTGGTGATCTACGGGCTGATCAAGCGCTTCGAGAAGCACCTCAAGACCGGAGAGATGAGCCCGAAGACGCGCCAGCTCACCCGCCGGCTGGGCATCGCCGGCTACGTCGCCAAGGGCGTCGCGTACGGCATCTCCGGCCTGCTGATCATCCTGGCGGCCGTCAACTACGACCCGGAGAAGGCCCGCGGCCTGGACGCCGCGCTGCGCACGCTGCGCGACCAGTCGTACGGCCAGCTGCTGCTCACCCTGGTGGCGCTCGGCATCGCCGCCTTCGGGGTGTTCTGCTTCCTGCAGTCGCGGTACCGCAAGGTCTGAGCCTGGCCGACTTTGGCCCCGGCGGGCACCATTGGGCCTTTGCCCGAAGCACGTCGCCCGCCGACAGGAGGAGAAGGAACCTTGCAGAGCTACCTCGGGACGATCGTCGCCACGCTCGCCGCGGCGGCGGTCGCCCTGTTCGCGGTGGAGGTCGCGCACCGCGTGATCCGGCGCGTCGGCCGGCGTTCGCTGCTGTTGACCGAGCTCACCGATCACGCGCACCGGTCGATCCAGGTGGCCGCCACCGCCGTCGCCGTCCAGTTCGCCGTGCGGTTCAGCACCGGCTACGCCGTCGGCGAGCAGTGGCGGCAGGTGCTGCTGCACCTGCTGGTGCTCGGCGTGATCGCCGGCGTCGCCTGGCTGGTCGCCTCGCTGCTCGTGGTGGCGGAGGACACCGCCCTGGCCCGCTTCCGGGTGGACGTGCCGGACAACCGGCACGCGCGGCGGGTGCGTACCCAGGTGGTCATGCTGCGGCGGTTGACGATCGCGGTGGTCGTCGTGCTGGCGGTCGGCGTGATGCTGATGACCTTCCCGGCCGTACGCGGCATCGGGGCCGGCGTGCTGACCAGCGCCGGTGTGGTCGGTGTGGTCGCCGCGCTGGCCGCCCAGAGCCTGCTGGGCAACGTCTTCGCCGGTCTCCAGCTCGCCTTCAGCGACGCGGTACGCCTCGACGACGTGGTGGTGGTCGAGGGGGAGTGGGGCCGGATCGAGGAGCTGACGCTCAGCTACGTCGTGGTGCAGATCTGGGACGACCGGCGGCTGATCCTGCCCACCTCGTACTTCACCACCAAGCCGTTCCAGAACTGGACCCGGACCGAGGCGGCGGTGCTCGGCACCGCCGAGATCGACGTCGACTGGGCGGTCCCGGTTCAGGCCATGCGGGAGGAGCTGCGCCGCCTGGTGGAGGGCACCGAACTCTGGGACGGCCGGGTCTGCGTACTCCAGGTGACCGACGCGACGGGCGGCATGATCAAGGTGCGCGCGCTGGTCAGCGCGGCGGACGCCGGCAGCCTGTGGGACCTGCGCTGCCTGGTCCGCGAGCACCTGGTGGCCTGGATCCGGGACCACCGGCCCACCGCGATGCCCCGGATGCGCGCCGAGGTCGGCGACGTCGGGAGCAACCTGGCCTGGCAGTGGGTGCGGCCCCGGCGGCCGGCGGGTCGCCCCGCCGAGGGCGAGGCGCCCGACGACTCCCGGGTCTTCGGCGGCAGCGACGACGGGGACGCCCGCAGCGAGGCCTTCGTCGGCCCCGACGAGCCCGCCGAATCCCGCCGCTGACCCACCACCCTCCCGCTCCCTCCCCCTCCCGCTCCCTCCCTCCCCCGTGCCCGCGATCTTGCGGTTCGGGTCCCCGGAGCGGGTGGAACGCCGGGATTGTCGGGGCGCGAACCGCAAGATCGCGGGGGACAGGGCGGGCGGGGGACGGGAGAGTGGAGGGGAGGGAAGGAGAGGGGGTAAGGGGGGCGGGGCGGGTGGGGGTCGTGTCCTGTGCCCGGTGGTGGGGGTTGGAGGTGTGGGTGGGGTTGTGCCGGCTGGGGTGTGCCGGGTGCGGTGTGCGCGGTCGGGAAGTTTGACGGGGCGTTTCGTGGGGACCTGCTGCGCGACGCTTCCGCACCTTCTCCCGTGCCGGCCGGCCCGGGGCGCGGTGGCCCGGGCCCACCGGCAGCCGCGCGAAGGATTGATGGGCGGCGACTCCGGGCATACAGCGCGGTGATGATGAAAGGAGGACAGCATGGCTGACGTGGCGAACACCCGCGCATCCCGTGACGGGAGCGAGCCGTCCACCGCCGAGCTGGTGCAGCGGGCCACGGAGCAGGTCTCCCGTCTGGTCCGCGACGAACTGGCCCTGGCCCGGGCGGAGCTGACCCAGAAGGGCAAGCACGCCGGTATCGGTATCGGTCTCTTCGGCGGCGGCGGAGCGCTGGCGCTCTACGGTCTGGGCGCCCTGGTCGCCACCGCGATCCTGCTGCTCGACCTGGTGCTACCGGCGTGGGCGGCGGCCCTGATCGTGGCGGTCGTGCTCTTCGCGCTGGCCGGCATCCTCGCCCTGGTGGGCAAGAAGCAGGTCAGCCAGGCGGTCCCGCCGGTGCCGGAGGCCGCGGTCCGCAGCGTCCGGGCGGACATGGACACGGTCACCGCCGCGGTGAAGGACAGGGGACGGGCATGACGACGGGCAACGGCCGGGGCACGGGCGACACCGAGGCCCTGCGGGAGGAGATCCGGCGGACCCGGGTCGAGCTGGGCGAGACGATGGAGGCGCTGGCCGCCAAGGCCGACGTCAAGGCGCGGCTGCGCTCCTCCGCCGACCAGGCGAAGGAGCGGATGCGCGACCAGGCCGCGCAGACCGTGGCCCGGGTGCGCGGGCAGGCGGCCCAGACGGCGCAGCTCGCGCGGGGCCAGGCGCAGGAGAAGGGCGCGGTCCTACGGCGCAACCCGACGCCGTTCGTCGCCCTCGCGGCCGGCGCGGTGGCCGCCGTGATCGTGTTGGTGATCGTGCGTGGGAGGCAGCGGTGAGCAGGGGTATCGGGAAGGCCGCGTACAAGCCGGTCGGCGTGCTGATGGGCATCGCCGCCGGTACGGTCGCGGGCGCCATCTTCCGGCAGGTGTGGAAGATGACGGCGGGCGACGGCGAGGCGCCCAGCGCCACCGACGAGGACCGCGGCTGGGGCGAGGTCCTGGCGGCGGCGGCCCTGCAGGGCGCCATCTTCGCGGTCGTCCGGGCCGCGGTGGACCGGGGCGGCGCGGTGGGAGTACGCCGGTTCACCGGTAGCTGGCCGGACTGACCGGGACGACGACGAGAGGCCCCCGCGCCGTGGCGAACGGTCGGGGGCCTTTCGCATGGACGTAAGGGCCCGCCCAGCGGATCTTCGACATCCGTCAGGTCACATGTCGGAGAATTTCGTCGGCGGGGCTGTGCAGAGCTTTTCCGTACGTGGTTTGCTGTTCCACGCTGTTGCGAGACGGCGTGGGTTGAGAGAGGTCTCCTGCACCCGGGGGCCGCTTCAGGCGCCGCCGCTCGAAAACGGCCAATCGGCCGCACGGCGTGCTCGGCCGCCAGTTTTAGAAGGAGATACACATGGCGCAGGGAACCGTGAAGTGGTTCAACGCTGACAAGGGCTTCGGCTTCATCACCGTCGACGGCGGGGGTGCTGACGTGTTCGTCCACTTCTCGGCCATCCAGTCCAGCGGCTACCGCACGCTGGAGGAGAACCAGCGGGTGGAGTTCGAGATCGCCCAGGGTCAGAAGGGTCCGCAGGCCGAGCAGGTCCGCCCCATCTGAGAAACCGCCGGTCGGCAGCCGCCGGCCAGTGGGTGGTGATCCGGCGCCCGGATCACAACAGTGAAGCCCCGTATCCCGCCCGGGATGCGGGGCTTTCCGCGTTCCCCCGCCGGCCGCCACCGCGAACGGGCGTGCCGACCCTCCCGTGCCACCGCGGCGCCCGGGCACGCGTCAGCGGCGCCGGCGGGCGCGCATCCCGAACCAGAGCGCGACCAGTCCGACCAGGACGACGACGGGCCCGACCAGGGCCCAGACCCGCCGGCCGGTCATCAGGCTGCCCTCGACGTAGCCGAGGCCCTGCACCGTCCAGACGGCACCGGCCACCACTGCGAGCAGCCCGAGGGCGAGCGGCAGCCAGCCCTTCATCGCGACCCCCCTGCGTCGGTCGTCGTCGCGGCCGGCCCGGTCGCCCGCCGCTGGCGGGGATTCCGCCCGGCGGGCCGGGCGGTATGCGTCCGTCGTGCGCGCCCTACCACCGGTCGTGCACCCGTGGGCGGACCAGCTCGTCGTAGACCCGCGCCACCGCCGCCAGGTCCCGCCCGGACAGCGGCGGCTGGCCCGCCACGGCGGCGTTGTCCCTGGCCTGGGCCGCGTCGCGGGCGCCGGGGATGACCACGGTGACGCCGGGCTGGTCGACGACCCAGCGCAGGGCGAACTGGGCCGTCGTGCGCGCGTCGCCGACGAGCGGCGCCAGCCGCCGTACGGCCGCCAGCCCCAGCTCGAAGTCGACGCCGGAGAAGGTCTCGCCGACGTCGAACGCCTCGCCGTGCCGGTTGTAGGCGCGGTGGTCGTCGAGGGCGAAGGTGGTGTGCTCGTCGTAGCGCCCGGAGAGCAGCCCGCTGGCCAGCGGTACGCGGGCGACGATGCCCACCCCCGCCGCCGCGGCGGCCGGCAGCACCCGGTCGAGGGGCTTGTGCCGCAGCGCGTTCAGGATGATCTGGACGCTGGCCACCCCCGGCCGGGCGATCGCGGTGAGCGCCTGGTCCGAGGTCTCCACGCTCACCCCGTAGCCGGCCACGCGCTCCTCGGCGACCAGGGTGTCCAGGGCGTCGAAGACCGCGTCGTCGGCGAAGACGGCGGTCGGCGGGCAGTGCAGCTGCACCAGGTCGAGGGTGTCCGTGCCGAGGTTGCGCCGGGACCGGTCGGTCCACTCGCGGAAGTTCGCCAGGGTGTACGCCTCGGGTGCCTGCGCGACGCGGCGCCCCATCTTGGTGGCCACGGTCAGCCCGGCGTCGGGACGGCCGCGCAGGAAGCGCCCGATGAGCTGCTCGCTGCGCCCGTCGCCGTAGACGTCCGCCGTGTCGACGAAGGTGACGCCGGACTCGACGGCGGCGTCCAGCACGGCCGCGGCGTCGTGCTCGCTGACCGTGCCCCAGTCCGCGCCGAGCTGCCAGGCGCCCAGCCCGACCACCCCGACGCGCCGCCCCAGCCGGGGGAAGGTGCGCTGTTCCATGGCACCGAGCCTAGTGATCGGCTTGTGCGTCCGCGCGACGGGCCGTACGGTTTAACAAGACGAACGTACGGTTTGGGAGGCGTGATGTGGGACCCGACGGCATACCTGCGCTACGGCGACGAGCGGTCGCGCCCCTTCCACGAGCTGCTCGCCCGGGTCCCGGCCGAGCAGCCGCGCGCGGTGGTCGACCTCGGCTGCGGTCCCGGCAACCTGACCGCCACCCTCGCCGCGCGGTGGCCCGACAGCCGGTTCGCCGGGCTCGACTCCTCGCCGGAGATGATCGCCGAGGCCGCCGGCACCGTCACCGGTGTCTCGTTCGCCGTCGCCGACGTGCGCGACTGGCACCCGGCGCCCGACGTGGACGTGGTGGTGAGCAACGCGGTGCTCCAGTGGGTGCCCGGGCACCGGGAGCTGCTCACCCGCTGGGCCCGGGAGCTGCCCGCCGGGGCGTGGCTGGCCGTGCAGGTGCCGGGCAACTTCGACGCGCCCTCGCACCGGGCGCTGCGCGAGGTCGCCGGCCGGCCCCGGTGGCGGGCCGACGTCGCCCCGCTGCTGCGCCGGCCCCCGGCCGACGACACCGCCGCCGGCTACGCCGAGCTGCTGACCGGTGCCGGCTGCGCGGTGGACGCCTGGGAGACTACGTACGTGCACCTGCTGCCGGCCCGCGCCGACGCCGAGCACCCCGTGCTGAGCTGGCTGGAGGGGACGGCGCTGCGACCGGTCCGCGCCGCCCTGGACGCGGCCGGCTGGGCCGACTTCCGGGCCGAGCTGGGCGTACGCCTCGCCGAGGCGTACCCGGTGCGGCACGCTCGGGTGCACTTCCCGTTCCGCCGCGTCTTCTTCGTCGCCCGCACCCGCCTCAGCGCAGAGGAGAACCCGTGACCGACCTGCGAGCCTTCATCTCCGGACTGCCCAAGGTGGAGCTGCACGTGCACCACGTCGGCTCCGCCTCGCCCCGGATCGTCGCCGAGCTGGCCGCCCGGCACGAGGGGCGCAGCCCGGTGCCCGCCGACCCGGCCGCGCTCGCCGACTACTTCGCCTTCCGCGACTTCGCGCACTTCATCGAGGTCTACCTGAGCGTGGTGGACCTGATCCGCGACCAGGACGACGTCTGGCTGCTCACCCACGAGGTCGCCCGGGAGCTGGCCCGCCAGCAGGTCCGCTACGCGGAGCTGACCGTCACGCCCTACTCGCACGTGCACCGGGGCATTCCGGCGCCGGCGTTCTGCGAGGCGATCGAGGACGCCCGCAAGCGCGCCGAGGCGGATTTCGGCATCGAACTGCGCTGGTGCTTCGACATCCCCGGCGAGGCCGGCCTGGCCGCCGCCGAGGAGACGCTGCGGATCTCGCTGGAGGAGCGCCCGGACGGGCTGGTCAGCTTCGGCCTCGGCGGCCCCGAGGTCGGCGTGCCCCGGCCCCAGTTCAAGCCGTACTTCGACCGGGCCCGGGCGGCGGGGCTGCGCTCCGTGCCGCACGCCGGCGAGACCACCGGCCCGCAGACCGTCTGGGACGCACTGCGTGAGCTCGGCGCGGAGCGCATCGGGCACGGCATCTCCGCCGCGCGCGACCCGGAGCTGCTCGCGTACCTCGCCGAGCACCGGATCGCCCTGGAGGTCTGCCCCACCTCCAACGTGCGCACCCGGGCGGTCGCCACCATCGAGGAGCACCCGCTGCGGCAGCTGGTCGAGGCCGGACTGCTGGTCACCATCAACTCCGACGACCCGCCGATGTTCGGCACCACCCTCGACGACGAGTACGCCGTCGCGGCCCGGTTGCTCGACGCGGGCCCGGCGGGGCTGGCCGCGCTGGCCCGCGACGCGGTGACGGCCTCGTTCCTGCCGCCGGCCGGCAAGGAACGGATCACCGCCGAGATCGACGCGTATCTGGCCGCGGCCACCCGCTGAGCGGGCGGAAGGGGGGTGGCGCGCGGCGGGAGTCAGGTGTGGGGGGACCGGTTCTCCCGCCGCGCGCGCGGCTCCACCGGCCGCTGGGTGCCCCGAGGCGTCGACCGGCGGAACTGGTGGGTTCGGATTCGATCCTGTCAGCGCCGGGCCCCTCCGGCGGCACGGTTAATCCCGATCTAAGGAAGACTTGCGCCGCCCCACAGCCCGGCCCACCAGACCGAAGCGGCTGACCTGTCGGGGCGTCGCCTCCGGGTCGGCCAGCAGCATCACCACGCTCGCCCCGCCGAGCCGGGCCCGGTCGATGCTCACCGAGCCGCTGGCCTGCAACGCGACCCGCCGGGCGATGTCCAGCCCCAGCCCGGTCGAGCCCTGGTCGCTGGCGCCCCGGCGCAGCGCCCGGTCCGGGTTGGCGATGCCGGGGCCGGCGTCGTCGATGCGGATCGCCACGTACCCGTCGCGCCGCGAGACCGCCACCTCGAACGCCGTGCCCTGCGGCGTGTAGCGGAAGACGTTGCCGATCACCGCGTCCAGCGCGGCGGCCAGCTCGGCCCGGGGCACCGGCGCGGGGATGCGCAGCTGGGCGCCGCTGACCCGGTGCGGTCGGTTCTGGTCGCCGGCCAGCGCGGCCCAGAACACCATCCGGTCCCGGACCACCTCGCTGACGTCGCACATCGCCGGCCCGGCCTCGTGCGCCACCGTCTTGCGGGTCGTCTTGATCAGCACGTCGATCTCGCCCTCTAGGGTCACGATCGCCTGGCGGATCCGCCGGATGCCGCGCCGCCGGTCCAGCTCCGCCTCGCTGAACGAGCCCACGCTGGTGTCGTCGGACTCCAGCGCCTCGGCGTCGAGGCGCAGCACGGTCAGCGGGGTGCGCAGCCGGTGCGACAGGTCGGCGACCAGTTCCCGCTCGTCGGTGCGGGCCGCGTCCAGCCGGTCCGCCATCCGGTTGAAGGCGTAGCCGGCCTCGGCCAGCTCGCGCGGGCCGCTCGGGTCGACGCGTACGCCCTGGTCGCCGTCGCCGATCGCGAGCGCCGCCCGGACCAGCCCCCGGGCCGAGTCGACCACGCGGGCGGCGAACCGGTCCACCACCAGCACCGACGCGGCCACCAGGGCGGCGGCCACCCCGAGCAGCAGCAGCCACCGGCTGTTGCCGGCCAGCGCCGAGTCGGGCACGAACACCTCGACCACGGCCGTGGTGTCGCCGAGCACCACCGGGTCCAGCCGGAGCAGCCCGCCCTCGACGTCGACGACCAGGGAGCGCCGCTCGGTGCGCGCCCGCTCCAGGCTCGCGGCGTCGGCCCGCGCCCCCGACTCGTCCAGGCCCAACCCGCGAACCACCGGCCGGGTGGCCGGGTCGTCGCCGCTGGCCGCCACGGCCCGCCGCACCACGGCGGGCTCGGTGCTGACCGCCAGCGCGCCGGTCACCAGCGCGCTGCGCCGGGCGGCGTCCGCGACGGCCTCCTCGCGGGCCCGCTCGCCCAGGCCGGCGGCGAGCGGGACGAGGAACGCCAGCGCGGTGACGGCGCACATGCCGGCCGTGAGCAGGGCCAGCGACCGCCTCAGTCCGGCGCCACCAACCGGAAGCCGACCCCCCGCACGGTGCGCAGGTAGCGGGGCCTCGCCGCGGACTCGCCCATTTTGCGGCGCAGCCAGTAGAGGTGAACGTCGATGGTCTGGTCCTCGCCGACCGATGGCTGCCGCCATACCTCCTCCAGAAGTTCCCGGCGGGACACTACCCGGCCCGGTCGTGCGGCGAGATACGCCAACAGGTCGAATTCCTTGCGGGTCAGCGCCAGCGGCTCGCCGTCGAGGAGGGCACTGCGCTCCCCGACGTCCACCCGCAGCCCGCCGACGCTGTGCACGGCCGGCTGCACCGTCCGGCTGGCCCGGCCGACCCGGCGCAGCACGGTGGTGATCCGGGCGTCGAGGTGCGCGCCGGTGAACGGCTTGACCATGTAGTCGTCGGCGCCGGCGCGCAGCAGCCGCACCACGGACTGCTCGTCGTCGCGGGCGGTGGCGATGATGATCGGCACGTCGGTGATGCCGCGCAGCATCCGCAGCGCGTCCGAGCCGTCCAGGTCGGGCAGCCCGAGGTCGAGCACCACGAGGTCGGGGGTCTCCGCCGCCACCCGGCGCAGCGCGTCCAGGGCGGTGCCGACGGCGTGCACGGCGTGCCCCCGGTCGGCGAGGGATCGCAGCATCGCGCCGCGTACGACGTGATCGTCTTCGACCAGGAGCACGGTGGCCACAGCAAGACCGTACTCGTGGTGGCAAGTTGATCACGTTGCGGTGCCCGCGGTGAACGGGCAAGCTGGTGCGACGATGTCCTTCACGCTCTTTCCCGACACCCGCCTCGCGCTCGCCCGGGACTCGCTCGCCGGGTTGTCGGTGGGCGACGCGCTCGGCTCGCAGTTCTTCGTTCCCGGCCGCCGGCCGGCCGACCTGGCGGGCGGGAGGCTTCCCCCGCCACCGTGGCAGTGGACCGACGACACCGAGATGGCCTGCTCGGTGGTCGCCGCCCTCGCCGACGCCGGCCGGATCGACCGGGACGCCCTCGCCGCGGCGTTCGCCGAACGCTGCGAGCCCTACCGGGGATACGGACCGGGCGCGGTGACCATCCTGCGGCTGATCCGCACCGGGACACCCTGGCCGGTGGCGGCCGCCTCGGCCTTCGACGGCCAGGGCTCCTGCGGCAACGGCGCGGCGATGCGGGTCGGCCCGCTGGGCGCCTGGTTCGCCGACTCCACGGCCCGGGCGGCGGCGCAGGCCCGCGCGTCGGCCGAGGTGACCCACGCGCATCCGGAGGGCGTCGCGGGGGCGGTCGCGGTGGCGGTGGCCGCCTCGCTGGCCGCCCGCGCCCGGCTGGACGGCCACCGCCCCGCCCCGGACCGCCTGCTCGCCGGGGTGAGCGCCGCGCTCGACCCGGCGAGCGAGGTGCACCGGGGCGTACGCCGCGCGGCCGGCCTGCTCGACCGGTCGGTCCCGGAGGCCGCCGAGGTGCTCGGCAACGGCTCCCGGGTCACCGCCCAGGACACCGTCGCCTTCACCTGCTGGGTGGCCGCGGTGCACCTGGACGACTACCCGGCGGCGGTGCGTGCCTGCGTCGAGGCGGGCGGGGACGTCGACACCACCGCCGCGATCGCCGGGGCGGTGGTGGCCGCGCACACCGGGGTCGGCACCCCCGGCGGGGTGCCGACCGACTGGCTGGCCGCCCGCGAGCCCCTGCCGGACTGGCTCGGCTGACCCGCCCACCGCTCAGCGGGCGGCGGCCGGCCCGTCCGGCGACCGCACCCCGGCGTCGGTGCGGGGTGCCGGCTCCTCCCGCAGCACCGACAGGTCGACCGGCTCGCGGCGGCGCCAGCGGCTGACCAGCCAGCCGATCGCCGCGCCCCCGCCGAGACCGGCGAGCAGCCCGGCGGCCAGCATCCCGTCGGGGTTCCCGCCGCCGGCCGCGGGCGCACCGGCCGCCGCGCCCGGTACGCCGCCGACTCCGTGGGCTTCGCCGGGCGGCGCGCCGACCGCCCCGGTCCCCGGGCCGGCGCCGTGGCCGCCGTGACCGGCCGCCGCGCCCGGGGCCACCGGGAGCAGGGTGAGCGTGGGGGCCCGGCGGGCCCCCGTCGGCCCGGCCCAGCGCACGACCTTCCCGTCGGCGTACGTCCGCACCACCTCGAAGGCGACCCGGTCGGCACGCGGCAGCGGCCCCACGGAGAGCGTGAGCCGGGCCGGACCGGCGGCGGTACCGGGCATCCGGATCCAGGTCACCGCGCTGGTCACCCGGTCGACCCGGGAGCCGTGCAGGCCGGTGAGCGGGCGGTCGAGGGCGCGGGAGGTGATCCGGGGCGCCCAGCCGGGCACCGACATCGGGTAGACCTCGGCGATCGGTGCGTCGGCGGGCAGCCGGATCTCGATCCGTGCGGTGCGGGTGCCCGGCACCTCCTCGGGCACCACGAACTCCAGCTTCACCGAACCGCTCTGCGGGGCCCGCGTCGGGTTGGTCGTCACGTCGGCCGCGTACGCCGGGGCGGGCCAGGCCAGCACGCCGGTCGCCACCAGGACGGCCACCGCCCCGGCCCGGCGCCGCCCGCGCGCACAGTGGGTCATCGCCATCTCCGCTCCCATCCGTCTCCGGGCGGCCGGCACCGGTGCCGGCCACACGGGATGGTTCGGACGGGGCGGGAGAAAGGTTCAATCCGGGGCGCCGGCCGGCCCACCGGTCGCCGGGGCGGCGGCGTCGGCGACCGCCCGGGCGGGGGCGACCGATAGCATCGCAGGAGCCGAACGTTCGGCGTCATCCGTGCCGTCTGCTGGAGGAGTCACCGTGTCCGCACCCCGTACCCCCGCCGTGGCCGACCCCGTCGTCGTCGCCGCCGGGACCACGGCGGCCGACGCGGTGGCCGCGGCCGGGCTGCCCGCGTCCGGCCCGAAGGCGATCGTGGTGGTCCGCGACCCGCAGGGCCAACTGCGCGACCTCGACTGGGCCCCGCAGGCCGACACCGAGGTGGAGCCGGTCAGCCTCGACTCGCCGGACGGTCTCGACGTGCTGCGGCACTCCTGCGCGCACGTGCTCGCCCAGGCCGTGCAGGACGTCTTCCCGGAGGCCAGGCTCGGCATCGGCCCGCCCATCGAGAACGGCTTCTACTACGACTTCGCCGTCGACAAGCCGTTCCAGCCGGACGACCTCGCCAAGCTCGAGAAGCGGATGCAGGAGATCGTCAAGTCCGGCCAGCGGTTCCGCCGCCGGCGCTTCGGCGGCCTGGACGAGGCGAAGGCCGAACTGGCCGCCGAGCCGTTCAAGCTGGAGCTGATCGACGTCAAGGGCGAGGGGCTGGACACCTCCGAGGTGATGGAGGTGGGCGGCGGCGAGCTGACCATCTACGACAACCTCGCCGCCAACGAGGACAAGGTCTGCTGGTCGGACCTGTGCCGCGGCCCGCACCTGCCCAACACCCGGCTGATCGGCGCGTTCAAGCTGATGCGCTCGGCCGCCGCGTACTGGCGGGGGTCGGAGAAGAACCCGCAGCTCCAGCGGGTCTACGGCACCGCCTGGCCGACCCGTGACGAGCTGAAGGCGTACCTGAGGCTGCTGGAGGAGGCCGCGCGGCGCGACCACCGCAAGCTCGGCGCGGACCTGGACCTGTTCAGCTTCCCCGACGAGATCGGCTCGGGCCTGGCGGTCTTCCACCCCAAGGGCGGCATCATCCGCCGGGAGCTGGAGAACTACTCGCGCCGCCGGCACGAGGAGGCGGGCTACGAGTTCGTCAACACCCCGCACATCACCAAGGCGCAGCTCTTCGAGACCTCCGGGCACCTCCAGTGGTACGCCGACGGCATGTACCCGCCGATGGAGATGGAGGGGGCGAACTACTACCTCAAGCCGATGAACTGCCCCTTCCACAACCTGATCTTCCGGTCCCGGGGGCGCTCCTACCGCGAGCTGCCGCTGCGGCTGTTCGAGTTCGGCTCGGTCTACCGGTTCGAGAAGTCCGGCGTGGTGCACGGCCTGACCCGGGTACGCGGCATGACCCAGGACGACGCGCACATCTACTGCACGCAGGAGCAGATGGCCGGCGAACTCAAGTCGCTGCTGTCGTTCGTGCTGGACCTGCTGCGCGACTACGGCCTGGACGACTTCTACCTGGAGCTGTCCACCCGCAACCCCGAGAAGTCGGTCGGCACCGACGAGAACTGGGAGCGGGCCACCGAGGCCCTGCGCTCCGCCGCCGAGGAGTCCGGGCTGGACCTGGTGCCCGACCCGGGAGGCGCGGCCTTCTACGGCCCGAAGATCTCGGTGCAGGCCAAGGACGCCATCGGCCGGACCTGGCAGATGTCCACCATCCAGGTCGACTTCAACCTGCCGGAGCGCTTCGGGCTGGAGTTCCAGGCGGCCGACGGCACCCGGCAGCGGCCGGTGATGATCCACCGGGCCCTCTTCGGCTCGATCGAGCGCTTCTTCGGGGTGCTCACCGAGCACTACGCGGGCGCGTTCCCGGCCTGGCTGGCACCGGTGCAGGTGGTCGGCATCCCGATCCGCGACGACCACACCGACTACCTGCACGGCTTCGTCGCCGCGCTGCGCGCCGAGGGCGTCCGCGCCCAGGTCGACGCGGGCGACGACCGGATGCAGAAGAAGATCCGCACCGCCCAGCAGCAGAAGGTCCCGTTCATGGTGATCGCCGGCGACGACGACGTGGCCGCGGGCACGGTCTCGTTCCGCTACCGCGACGGCTCGCAGCGCAACGGGGTGCCGGTCGCCGACGCCGTGGCCCACGTGCTCGACGTGGTCGGCTCCCGGACCAACGTCGGGCCGTCCGCCGCCTGACCCGCCACGGACCGAAGGCCCCCCGCGGTGCGGGGGGCCTTCGTCGACAGGTCGTCGGGTGTCAGATGCCGCAGCTCGGCGCGGACCAGCCGCCGACCGCCGCCACGTGGGTGTGGTCGTTGTGGCCGGGGTAACCGGGGCCGAGGATCTGCCGGAAGCCGTGGTAGCGGGACTGCTGGGCGAGGCGGCACAGCGAGTGCGGCCCGGCCCCCATGTCCACGCCGTCGCCGTACAGGTGGCGGCTGTTCGAGGCGCCGCCGACCGCGCTGTTGCAGGCGTAGCTGCGGAAGCCGCTGGTGATCCGGATCGACTGGTCACCGAGGGCGTGCCGCAGCGCCTGGAGCTTCCACATGGAGACCAGCGCGTTGAACCGGGCGGTGCTCGCGGCGACCGCGCCGCCACCCCAGGTCGAGTTGCAGTTGTTCAGCTCGGCGTAGCTGAAGTTGACGGGGGTGCAGTCGTCGTCCTGCAGGGCGTAGAGCCGGTTGAAGGTGTTCGGACCGGCGACGCCGTCCGCGGCCAGGCCGTACGCCTGCTGGAAGCGGATCACCGCGGCGCGGGTCCCCGGGCCGAACACGCCGTCGATGCCGAGCACCGCGTTGTAGCCGGGGTAGCCGGAGAGCCGGATCTGCAGCTGCCGGACGTCCTCCCCGGACGCGCCGGAGGCCAGCGTCCGGCCCCAGGTGTAGCAGCCGTCGGCGTGTGCGGCGCTGCCCGTCGCGACGACTCCCACGAGGGCGGTGGTCGCGGCGAGCGTGCAGGCGGCGAGTGCCCGGCCGAGCCGGCGGAGTGCGGTTCCCACGGGTGACTCCCATCGACGATGGATGATGTGAATGGATGGAATCTTCATTCATGTTCATCACTTCGTCAAGAACTTTCACCCCCTATCCGTCCCCTGAAGGCCGGGGCCCTCACCGCGCCGTCGGGGGTGGGGTGCCGGCCGTCGTACGGCGTCAGGGCCGGGCCCGCCGGGGAACGTAGGATCGGTGGCGTGACAGGGGTGGAACGGCACATGGACAGCGGCATGGCCGACGGCCTGGAGCGGCTCTGGACTCCGCACCGGATGACCTACATCTCGGGGGAGGACCGGCCCGAGGGCGGCTACGAGCGGCCCGCCGGCTGCCCGTTCTGCCGGGCACCGGGGCTGCCGCCGGAGGAGAGCCTGGTGGTGGCCCGGGGCGAGCACGTCTTCGCGGTGCTCAACCTCTACCCCTACAACCCCGGGCACCTGCTGGTCTGTCCCTACCGGCACGTCGCCGACTACACCGAGCTGGACCTGGCCGAGACCAGCGAGCTGGCGGCGTTCACGCAGACCGCCATGCGGGTGGTGCGCAAGGTGAGCAGCGCGCACGGCTTCAACCTGGGCATGAACCAGGGCGGCGTGGCCGGCGCGGGCATCGCCGCCCACCTGCACCAGCACGTGGTGCCCCGCTGGGGCGGGGACGCCAACTTCATGCCCGTCATCGGGCGGACGAAGGTCCTGCCGCAGCTGCTCACCGACACCCGAGACCTGTTCACCCGGGCCTGGCCGACCTGACCGTGCCGTCGGCGAACTTTCCGCCCCGGGCCGGGGCGGGAGGTGGCACGATCTGGCGATGGCAGTGACCACACGGACGTTGGGCCGCAGCGGCATCGAGGTCAGCGCCCTCGGCATGGGGTGCTGGGCGATCGGTGGCCCCTGGGCCGAGGGCGCCCGGCCGCTCGGCTGGGGCCCGGTCGACGACGACGAGTCGGTACGCGCGATCCGGCGCGCGCTCGACCTCGGGGTGACGCTCTTCGACACGGCCGACACGTACGGGGCCGGGCACGGCGAACGGGTGCTCGGCCGAGCCCTCGCCGGGCGGCGCGACGAGGCCGTGATCGCCACCAAGTGGGGCTACACGTTCGACGAGGCCACCCGCCAGGCCACCGGCGAGGACGCCTCCCCGGCGTACCTGCGGCGGGCCGTGCGGGAGTCGCTGCGGCGGCTGGGCACCGACCGGATCGACCTCTACCAGCTGCATCTCGCCGACCTGTCGGTGCCCCGGGCGGAGGCGCTCGTCGGCACCCTGGAGGAACTGGTCGCCGACGGGCTGGTCCGGGCGTACGGCTGGAGCACCGACCGTCCCGACCGGGCCGGCGCGTTCGGTCGGGGCGCGCCGCACGCGACCGCCGTGCAGCACACCCTGTCGGTGCTGCGCGACGCGCCGGAACTGCTCGCGGTCTGCGACAAGTACGACCTGGCCAGCGTCAACCGGGGACCGCTGGGGATGGGGCTGCTCTCCGGCAAGTACACCACCGGCTCGACCCTGCCCCGCGACGACGTGCGGGGCGCCGCCCCGGGTTGGCTGGAGTGGTTCCGTGGCGGCCGGCCCGCGCCGGAGTGGCTGCGCCGGGTCGCCGCCGTGCGGACGGCCCTGACCGCCGACGGGCGCACCCTGACCCAGGGCGCGCTCGGCTGGCTCTGGGCGCGCAGCGACCGCACGGTCCCGATCCCCGGCTGCCGCACCGTCGCGCAGGTGGAGGAGAACGCCGGCGCCCTGGCCCGGGGCCCGCTGCCGGCGGACCAGTTCGCCGAGGTGGAGCGCCAGCTGGCCGCGCTGCGCTCGGCCGCGCTACGCGACGCCGACCGCCCCCACTGGCCGAGCCCGATGCTCCCCACCGCCCGCCCCTGAGCCCGCCGGGCACCCACCGACGGGTCGCGGGCGGGGCCGCCGCGGCGTGCCGGTCAGGGGTGGCGGTGCTCCTTGCGGATCTGCTCGGCCAGGTGGGCGGGCATCGGGTCGTAGCGGACGAAGTGGCGGCGGAACGTGCCGGTGCCCGAGGTCATCGAGCGCAACTCGACCGCGTACCGCAGCAGCTCCGTGGCTGGCACCTCGGCGCGGAGCACGGTGCGCCCCTCCGCCCCGGGGTCGGCCTCGGTGCCGAGCACCCGGCCGCGCCGGCCGGACAGGTCGCCCAGCACCGCCCCCACCGAGGAGTCGGGCACCCGGACCACCACCTCGTCGACCGGCTCCAGCAGCGCCGGCTCGCCCTTCCCGGCGGCGTCGCGCAGGGCCAGCGCGCCGGCGGTCTGGAAGGCGGCGTCGGAGGAGTCGACGCTGTGCGCCTTGCCGTCGAAGAGGGTCACCCGCAGGTCCACCACCGGATGGCCGGCGACCAGGCCGCGCTCCATCTGGGCGCGGACCCCCCGCTCGACCGAGGGGACGTAGTTGTGCGGCACCGCCCCGCCGACCACCCGGTCGACGAACTCGAAGCCGGCGCCGGGCGGCAGCGGCTCGACCTCGATGTCGCACACGGCGTACTGGCCGTGGCCGCCGGACTGCTTGACGTGCCGGCCGTGCCCCCTGGCCGGGACGGTCAGCGTCTCGCGCAGCGCGACCCGTACCGGCTCGGTGTCCAGCTCCACGCCGCCGGCGCGCAACCGCTCCAGCACCACGTCGGCGTGCGCCTCGCCCATGCACCAGAGCACCAGCTGGCGGGTGTCCGGGTTGCGCTCCAGCCGCATGGTGGGGTCGCCGGCGACCAGGCGACCCAGGTTTCGCGCGAGGGCGTCCTCGTCGGCGCGGCTGCGGGCCACGACGGCCACCGGCAGCAGCGGCTCGGGCATCTCCCAGGGGGCGATCAGCAGCGGGTCGTCCTTGGCGGAGACGGTGTCGCCGGTCTCCGCGCTGCCGGACTTGGTGAGCGCGCAGATGTCGCCCGCCACGCAGGCGCCCACCTCGCGCAGGCTCGCGCCCAGCGGCGTGTAGAGGTGGCCCACCCGTTCGTCGGCGTCGTGGTCGGGGTGGCCCCGTTCGGCCAGCCCGTGCCCGGAGACGTGCACGGTCTGCTCGGGGCGCAGCGTGCCGGAGAAGACCCGCACCAGGGAGACCCGCCCGACGTGCCGGTCGACGGTCGTCTTGACCACCTCGGCGACCAGCGGACCGGCCGGGTCGCAGGTCAGCGGCGGCCGGGGGGAGCCGTCCACCCCGGCGACGGCCGGCAGCTCGTGCTCCAGGGGGGACGGGAAGCCCGCGGTGAGCACCTCCAGCAGCGCGTCCAGCCCCACACCCGTCGCGGCGCAGACCGGCACCACCGGATAGAAGTGGCCGCGGGCGACCGCCTTCTCCAGGTCGTCGACGAGGACGTCGGTGCCGATCTCCTCGCCGTCGAGGTAGCGGTCCATCAGGGACTCGTCCTCGCTCTCCGCGATGATCCCCTCGATCAGCTCGTCGCGGGACTCGACGATGGCGGGCAGGTGCTGCGGGTCCGGCTCGCGCACCTCTGCCGGCAGGCCGGCGGTGTAGTCGAAGACCCGGCGGGTGATCAGCCCGAGCAGCCCGACGGTGGAGACCCCGTCGTCGCCGAGCATCGGCAGGTAGAGCGGGAGCACGTTGTCGCCGAAGACGCGCTGGCAGAGCGCCACCGCCTCGTCGAAGTCGGCGCGCGGGTGGTCCAGCCGGGCCACGGCGACGGCCCGGGGCATGTCGACCGCCGCGCACTCCTCCCAGAGGGCGACGGTGGCGGCGTCCATCCCGTCGACGGCGGAGACCACGAACAGCGCCGCGTCGGCGGCCCGCAGCCCCGCCCGCAGCTCGCCCACGAAGTCGGCGTAGCCGGGGGCGTCGAGCAGGTTGACCTTCACGCCGTCGTGCAGCAGCGGCGCGCAGGCCAGGCTCACCGAGCGTTGCTGGCGTACGGCCGCGGGGTCGTGGTCGCAGACGGTGGTGCCGTCGGCGACGGTCCCGGCCCGGCCGATCGTGCCGCTCGCCGCGAGCAGAGCCTCGACGAGGGTCGTCTTGCCCGCACCCGAGTGCCCCACGAGCACCACGTTGCGGATCCTGCCGGGCTCGGTGACCACCGGCGCGCCGCCGGCGGCCCCCTTGTCCTGACTCCTCTGCGCCATGGGGCGCACCTCCCTCGGCCGTGGTGGGTGGCGACCGCCGCGCGCGACGGGAAGCGGCCCGGGCGGGTTCCGCGGCGACATCCTCCGGTGCGGTGCGGGGTTCCGGGTAATCAACGGGCGGACGGGTGAGCTGGCTCACGTCCCTGGCTCCGATCTCACACCCGATCCGGGGCCGGCACAAGACTTCGCCCCGCGGGTCGCCTGACCGGCCGTACCGCCGGTGCCTCCGGGACCGTTATCGTGGGACCGCCATGGCGAAGATCTTCCAAGTGTCGGCCCGCGCGGGGATGACCCGTGTCGTCGAGCCGGTCGCACGCCGCCTGCTCCGAGCGGGCGTAACTCCCAACGCGGTCACCGTGGCGGGCACCCTCGGGGTGCTCGTCGGCGCTCTCGGCTTCGGTGCCCGCGGTCATCTGGTCGCCGGGGCCCTGATCGTGACCTTCTTCGCGCTCACCGACCTGCTCGACGGGACGATGGCCCGGATGAGCGGCGGCTCCACGAAGTTCGGGGCGTTCCTCGATTCGAGCATGGACCGGGTCGCCGACAGCGCGGTCTTCGGCGCGGTGGCGTACTGGCTGGCGACCCAGCACCAGTACTCCGGCGTCGCCGCCGCGCTGCTCTGCCTGGCCGCCGGAGGGCTGGTCTCCTACGTCAAGGCCCGGGCCGAGGGGCTCGGCATGACCTGCAACGTGGGCATCGCCGAGCGCACCGAGCGGCTGCTCATCGTCGGGGTCGGCGGGCTGCTCACCGGCGTCGGCGTCGACGCCGCGCTGGAGGTCGCGCTCTGGCTGCTCGCCGCGGTGTCGATCTTCACCGTCGGCCAGCGGATGGCCCACGTGTACCGCCAGGCCCAGCGGCTGCACACCCCGGGCGGGCAGGGGTGAGCGCGACGAGCGCCGCCCGGCCGCGGCCGGGCGGCCGGCGCCGGTGAACCTCACCGAGCTCGGCTACGTCGCCGGGTGGCGTGTGATCCGCGCGCTGCCCCGACCCGTCGCCGCGGCGGCGTTCCGGGCCGGCGCCGACCGCGCCCACCGTCGCGGCGGTGGCGGTACGACCCGGCTGCGCGCGAACCTGCGCCGGGTGGTCGGCCCCGACGTGCCGGAGGCCGAGCTGGACGAGTTGGTCCGGCGCGGCCTGCGCTCGTACGCCCGGTACTGGCTGGAGGCGTTCCGGCTGCCCGCGCTCAGCCGCGCGGAGATCCTGGCCGGTTTCCGCCTCGACGGCGAGGAGCTGCTCGCCGCCGACGTGGCGGCCGGGCGGGGCGCGGTGGTGGCGCTGCCGCACGCCGGCAACTGGGACGCGGCCGGCGCCTGGGTCGCGGCGACCGGCTGGCCGATCACCACCGTCGCGGAGCGGCTCAAGCCCGAGGGCGTCTACCAGCGTTTCCTCGCCTTCCGCCGGAGCCTGGGCATGGAGATCCTGCCCACCCACGGCGGCGAGCGGCCCGTGTTCGACGTGCTGGTCGACCGGGTCCGGGCCGGCACGGTGGTGCCCCTGCTGGCCGACCGGGACCTCTCCGCCCGGGGGGTGGAGGTCGACTTCTTCGGCGGCCGCACCCGGATGCCCCCGGGCCCGGCCCTGCTCGCGCTGCGCACGGGAGCGCCCCTCTACGTCGCCTCGATGTGGTACGAGCCGGGCGCGGCGCGCGCCTCGATCGAGGGACCGCTGCCGCTGCCCGGCCCGGATACGGGCCCGCTGGACCGGCGGGTCCGGTCGCTGACCCAGCGGATCGCCGACGGTCTGGCGGCGGGCATCGCCCGGCATCCGGAAGACTGGCACATGTTGCAGCGGATGTGGCTGGACCAGCACGGCACGGGTGGCGACGCGCCCCTGCCCTCCCCGGCCGCCGGACAGCCGTGAGGAAGCGGGCCCTGGTGAACGCGAGGAGTGCGGCGGAGCGGAACCCCGCGGCCACGAGCGGGAGGCGTTGAGGCGTGCGCATCGGCATCGTGTGCCCGTACTCCTTCGACGTGCCCGGCGGGGTGCAGAACCACGTCATGGATCTCGCCGAGGCGCTGATGGGGCTGGGCCACGAGGTGAGCGTGCTCGCCCCGGCCGACGAGGACTCCCCGCTGCCGGCGTACGTGGTGTCGGCGGGGCGGGCCGTGGCGCTGCCGTACAACGGCTCGGTGGCCCGGATCGCCTTCGGCCCGGTCTCCACCGCGCGGGTGCGCCGCTGGATCATCCGGGGCGAGTTCGACGTGCTGCACGTGCACGAGCCGCTGACCCTGAGCCTGTCGCTGCTGGCGGTGCTCTCCGCCCGCGGCCCGGTGGTGGCCACCTTCCACACCGCGATGACCCGGTCGCGGGCGCTGGCCGCCGCGCAGGGCGTGCTCCAGATCGTGCTGGAGCGGATCACCGCCCGGATCGCGGTCAGCGCGCTGGCCCGCAAGGTGCAGGTCGAGCACATGGACGGCGGCGCGGTGGAGATCCCGAACGGGGTGGCGGTCGCGAAGTTCAGCGACGCGCGGCCGTTGCCGGGCTGGCCGGGGGAGTGCGCACCGGGCCGGGACGGCGCGATCGGCTTCCTGGGCAGGTTCACCGAGGCCCGCAAGGGCCTCCCGATCCTGCGCGACGCCTTCGTGGAGCTGGCCCGGCAGCGTCCCGGGCTGCGGCTGCTGGTGGCCGGTCCCGGCGAGTCGGACGACCTCTTCGGGCGCTTCCCGCCGGAGCTGCGCGAGCGGGTGACCTTCCTCGGGCTGGTCTCCGAGGAGGACAAGGCGCGGATGCTGCGCAGCGTGCACCTCTACGTGGCGCCGAACACCGGCGGGGAGTCCTTCGGCATGATCCTGACCGAGGCGCTCGCGGCGGGCACCACCGTCGTCGCCAGCGACCTCGACGCCTTCCGCCGGGTGCTCGACGGGGGGCGGGCGGGGCGGCTCTTCCCGACCGGGGACGCGGGCGCGCTGCGCGCCGCCCTGACGGAGCTGCTCGACGATCCCGGGGCCCGGGCCGCGCTGACCGCCTGCGGCGACCAGGTGGTGTCGACGTTCGACTGGCCCGTGGTCGCCCGGCGGGTGCTGGAGGTGTACGCCGCGGCGATCGAGGCCACCGACGGGCGGGTCATGGACACCGAATGGGTGGGGCTGGACTGACCATGTCGGGCAACTGGTGGGTGCTGGCCGCGGTCGTGGTCGTCGGCCTGGTCGCGGCGTACCTGATCTGGACCGCCGGCCGTGTCGACCGGCTGCACGCCCGGGCGGAGCTGGCGGCCCGCGCGCTGGAGGCCCACCTGCTGCGCCGCGCGGCGTCGGCCGCCGTGCTGGCCGAGCGGCGCTACGGCGTCGAGCTGTACGCGGCGGCGCGGATCGCGCTGGACGCCCTGCCGGAGGAGCGGGAGGCCGCCGAGAACGACCTCACCCGCCAGCTGCGGGCGGTGCGGCTGGACCCGGCGGATCCCGACTGCGAGACGGTGATCGCCGCCAGCCGCCGGCTCGCCCTGGCCCGCCAGGTGCACACCGACCTGGTCCGCGACGCCCGGGCGGCGCGCAGCCGCCCGTTGGTGCGGTTGCTGCGGATGGGGCGACGACGCCCCTGGCCGCGCTACTTCGACATCGACGACCCCACGCTGGCAGTGCCGGCCGACGTCCCCGCCGGCTGACCGCGCGGTTCCGGCCCGGCCACCGGCGAGGGGGCGGCGACGGGCCGGCCGGTCGGGGCGGTAGGGGCGGTGACGACTGCCACAGGGCAGGCCACCGTGGGTCTGATTGGCTGTCGGATCGGCGTGGGGGCCGTCGTAGCATTTCCGCAGCCCACCCCCCAGAGCACGTTCGAGGAGCGATGACCCGTGCCCGAAACCAGTGCCCAGAACGCCGGCGCCACCCCCGTCACCGGCACCGCGCGCGTCAAGCGCGGCATGGCCGAGATGCTCAAGGGCGGTGTGATCATGGACGTGGTCAACGCCGAGCAGGCCAAGATCGCTGAGGACGCCGGCGCTGTCGCGGTGATGGCGCTCGAGCGGGTGCCCGCCGACATCCGGGCCCAGGGCGGGGTGTCCCGGATGAGTGATCCCGACATGATCGACGGCATCATCAACGCCGTCTCCGTCCCGGTGATGGCCAAGGCCCGCATCGGGCACTTCGTGGAGGCCCGGATCCTCCAGTCGCTCGGCGTGGACTACGTCGACGAGTCCGAGGTGCTGACCCCGGCCGACTACGCCAACCACATCGACAAGTGGGCGTTCACCGTCCCCTTCGTCTGCGGGGCGACGAACCTCGGCGAGGCCCTGCGCCGGATCACCGAGGGCGCGGCCATGATCCGCTCCAAGGGCGAGGCCGGCACCGGTGACGTCTCCAACGCCACCACCCACATGCGCCGGATCCGCCAGGAGATCCGCCGGCTGGGTTCGCTGCCGGAGGACGAGCTGTACGTCGCGGCCAAGGAACTCCAGGCGCCGTACGAGCTGGTCAAGGAGGTCGCCGAGAGCGGCAAACTGCCGGTGGTGCTCTTCACCGCCGGCGGGATAGCCACCCCGGCCGACGCCGCCATGATGATGCAGCTCGGCGCCGAGGGCGTCTTCGTCGGCTCGGGCATCTTCAAGTCCGGCAACCCGGCCCAGCGGGCCGCCGCGATCGTCAAGGCCACCACCTTCCACGACGACCCGGACGTGCTGGCCAAGGTCTCCCGGGGCCTGGGCGAGGCGATGGTCGGCATCAACGTCGACGAGATCCCGCAGCCGCACCGCCTGGCCGAGCGCGGCTGGTGAGCTGAGATGAGCGACGCGCCCGTGATCGGTGTGCTCGCCCTTCAGGGCGACGTCCGCGAGCACGTCGCGGCCCTCGGCGCGGCCGGCGCCCAGGCCCGCCCGGTGCGCCGTGCGGTGGAGCTGGACGCCGTGGACGGGCTGGTCATCCCCGGCGGCGAGTCCACCACGATCAGCAAGCTCGCCGACATCTTCGAGCTGCGGGAGCCGATCGACAAGCGCATCGCCGGTGGGATGCCGGTCTACGGCTCCTGCGCCGGCATGATCATGCTGGCCACCGACGTCCTCGACGGCCGCCCCGACCAGCGCGGCTTCGCCGGCATCGAGATGACCGTGCGGCGCAACGCCTTCGGCCGGCAGGTCGACTCGTTCGAGGCGTCGGTGGGGATCACCGGCGTCGACGGCGGCCCCTTCCACGCGGTCTTCATCCGGGCGCCGTGGGTCGAGCGGGTCGGCGACGGCGTCGAGGTCCTCGGCACGGTGACCGGGGGCCCGGCGGCCGGACGGGTCGTGGCGGTGCGGCAGGGCAACCTGCTGGCCACCTCGTTCCACCCCGAGCTGACCGGCGACGCGCGGGTGCACGCGTACTTCGTGGAGATGGTGCGCGCCGCCCGCTGAACGTTCCCGCGTACCGGCGACGGGGTTCCTCCGACCGGAGGGCCCCGTCGCGCGGCCTGCGCCGCCACCGTCGCGGGGCCGGTGCGGGGCGGCGCTCCACGTCCGGGTTCGCCATGGCGGGCTCGTACGACCTCGGGGCCCGACCCGGCCCGCCGCCCGGTTCCGGTCGGGGCGGGGCGGGGGGCGGCGCGCGGTGCGTGACAGCCACCGGTCGGGCGTCGGTAGGATTGCGGAGATTCGGCGGGGCCAGCTGCCCGTCACGGCTTTCCCGCAGGGCTGCCCGGCACCACCGCGTGCGCCGGCGGGAGCGGGGCGTGCGCGGTCGGCCGATGCAGACGGCGGGTAGCAACGGAGGTAGCAGATGTCCGGCCACTCAAAGTGGGCGACGACCAAGCACAAGAAGGCCGTCATCGACGCCAAGCGCGGCAAGATGTTCGCCAAGCTGATCAAGAACGTCGAGGTCGCCGCGCGGACCGGCGGTGGCGACCCGGCCGGCAACCCGACGCTCTACGACGCCATCCAGAAGGCGAAGAAGAACTCGGTCCCCAACGACAACATCGACCGCGCCGTCAAGCGCGGCTCCGGCCTGGAGGCCGGCGGCGCCGACTGGCAGACCATCATGTACGAGGGCTACGGCCCGAGCGGCGTGGCGATGCTGATCGAGTGCCTCACCGACAACCGCAACCGCGCGGCGACCGAGGTGCGCACGGCGCTGACCCGCAACGGCGGCTCGCTGGCCGACGCGGGCTCGGTGTCGTACATGTTCTCCCGCAAGGGCGTGGTGATCGTGCCGAAGGCCGGGACGACCGAGGACGACGTGATGATGGCGGTCCTCGACGCCGGCGCCGAGGAGGTCAACGACCTGGGCGAGGCGTTCGAGGTGGTCTCCGAGCCGACCGACCTCATCGCGGTCCGCACCGCTTTGCAGGACGCCGGCATCGAGTACGAGTCGGCCGAGTCGTCGCTGATCCCCAGCGTCAACGTCCCCCTCGACGAGGAGGGCGCCCGCAAGATCTTCAAGCTGATCGACGTCCTGGAGGACTGCGACGACGTGCAGAACGTCTACGCGAACTTCGACGTCAGCGACGAGATCATGGCGGCGGTCGGCTGATCCGGGCGACCCGGCCCGGGGTCGACCGCGACCGTGTGCGGTCGTTCCGGGGCGGGTCGACGCTCGGTAGTCTGTGGCGGTGGACCGTCCTGACCGGGTGCGACCGGACGGCGCCCGGGCGGGCGGGGAGCGCCGGTTCGCGCCGGGCGACGTGGTCGTACGGCGCGAGATCCTGCACGGCGAGGTGTGGTTCGGCTGCCCGACGGTCTGCGTGGAGGACTCGCCCGACCTGCTCGTGCTCTACCTGCCCCCGGGCACGCGGTTCGGCTTCCCCGAGACCGGCCGGTTCCCGTGCGGGCGGCACCCGTGGCAGGTCGCCGGGCACCGGGCGTGGACCGGGCACGGCAAGCTGATGCTGCACCGACCGGGTGAGGCGCACTCGGTGGACGTCTTCTGGACCGGCCCCGGGCGGGCCTTCGCCGGGTGGTACTTCAACCTCCAGGAGCCGTTGCGGCGTACGGCGATCGGCGTGGACACCCTCGACCACGAGCTGGACCTCTGGTGGGCGGCGGGGGCCGAGCGCTACGTCTGGAAGGACGAGGCGTTGTTCGCCCAGCGCCTGGTGGAGGGGCGCTACCCCGGGACGGGCCCCGCGATCCGGGCCGGGGGCGAGCGGATCGCCGCCCTGCTCGACGTCGGCGAGCGCTGGTGGGACGAGGCGTGGTCGGCCTGGCGCCCGGACCCGGCCTGGCCGGTGCCGGTCCTGCCGGCCGGCTGGGAGTCCCTGCCGCCGGCCGGCTGATCCCGCCGCGGCGGGGGGTCAGCCGGGTTCTCGCCCCGGACATCCGCCGTTCTCCATCCTCCGATAACCTCTTCCGCTGTTTGATCACCGAACAACGGAGAGACATGCGAAGGTCCCTCGCCGCCGTGGCCGCCGCCGTGGCGCTGCCCCTCGTGGCCGCCGTCGGGTCGGCCGGCGCCTCCGCCGACCCCGCCCGGACACCGGCGCGGGGCGTGGCCGTCGGTTCCTCCCGGCCCGCGGTGGCGCCGCCGTCGATGCCGGCGACGGTCTACGGCGGGGCCTGGGCCTCCGGCCACGTGCAGGGCGTGGCGGTCGACTGGGTCCGTGGCTTCGTCTACTGGTCCTTCACCCGGATGCTGGTCAGGACCGACCTGACCGGCCGCGTCGTGGGCACGGTGACGGGACTGACCGGCCACCTCGGCGACCTGGACCTCAACCCCGACGACGGCCGCGTCTACGGCTCGCTGGAGTACAAGGCGCAGCGGGCCTTCTACATCGCCATCTTCGACGTCGCACGGATCACCCGGGTCGGCATGAACGCCGAGACCGACGGCGTGATGACCACCGTCCACCTCCAGGAGGTCGTCGACGACTTCACCGCGGACCTCGACGGCGACGGCGTCTTCGACGGCGACACCGGGCGGACCGCCGACCACCGGTACGGCACCAGCGGCATCGACGGGGTCGCCTTCGGCCCGAGGCTCGGCACCGCCGGCGGACGGAACGTGCTGATGGTCGCCTACGGCGTCTACCCGAACACCGAGCGCACCGACAACGACCACCAGGTGCTGCTCGCCTACGACGTGCGGCGGTGGAGTCTGTACGCCCGCCCGCTGCGGCAGGACGCGCCGCACCGCGAGGGCCCGGCGCGCCCGGCCGACAAGGTCTTCGTGCGCACCGGCAACACCAGCTTCGGGGTGCAGAACCTGGAGTACGACCGGTCCACCCGCACCTGGCTGATGGCCGCCTACCGCGGCACCAAGCCCGAGTTCCCGAACTGGACGCTCTTCGCCGTCGACGGCACGGTGGCGCCGCGGCCGGGCGTCCTGACGGGACAGCCCGGCCAGCCGACCGGGCGGATGGTCCCGCTGGCCGCGGCCGGGCTGACCGACCCGGAGACCGGGATCAGCGGCTGGGAGGGGCCCGGCAGCGTCGGCCTGGAGTCGCTCGGCGACGGTCGCTTCTACGTGGTGACCAGCGGGACCAGCACCGTGGACGGGGCGTCGCGGCAGACCGGCACCGCCGCGCTGCACCGCTGGACGGGGGGAACGCCCGACCCGTTCACCCCCGTCGCGGCGACCGACGACCGGCGCGGGCGGCTCGTCCGCCGGTAGCCGCCCGGCCGGGCGGTCAGCCCACCGTCTCGCGCGAGCGCCAGGCGGTGCGCACGGAGGTGCGGCCGTTGGTACGCAGCAGCGAGCCCTCGTACACCCGGGCCCCGGCGGCCACGAACGCGGCGGCCGCGACCAGCAGCAGGGCCAGCGACACGAGCGGCTCCCAGCCCGCCGCGTCCCCGGTGAACAGCCGCAACGGCATCGCCGTCGGCGCGGAGAACGGCAGGTAGGAGAGCACCCGCATGGCGGTCGCGTTGTCGTTCAAAAAGATCACCGCGAAGAACGGCAGCATGACCGCGAGCTGCACCGGCATCGACACGCCGGCGATGTCCTCCTGGCGGTTGACCAGCGCCCCGGCCGCCGCCCACATGGCCGCGACCAGCACGAATCCGAGCAGGAAGAACGGCACGAACCAGCCGATGGCCGGGGCCAGCAGCGAGAGCAGGCCGCCGTCGCCGCCGAACTGCACACCGACCACGGCGACCACGGCGACCAGGGCGATCTGCCCGAGGGCCAGCGCGGTGCCGGCGATCATCTTGCCGGCCAGCAGCGCCCGGACCGGCACGGCCGCCACCAGGATCTCCACGATCCGGGTCTGCTTCTCCTCGATGATGCTCTGCGCGATCTGCACGCCGAAGGTCTGCGACGTGACGAAGAAGATGAACGCGAAGGCGAACGGCACCAGGAAGGCCACCACCGGATCCACCGCGTCGGGGTCCAGCAGCCGCACCGTCGGCTGCGTGCTCAGCGCCGTCACCACGTCGTCGGGGGCCTCGTCCATCGCCAGCACCGCCGGCCCCGAGACGACCGCGGCGTCCACGTCGCCGTCGCGTACGGCCTGTTCGGCGGCGCGGTCGTCGGGCACCGTCCGCACCTCCAGCCCCGCGTCGCGCAGCGGCGCGGCCACCGCCTCGGTGACCGCCACGCTCGACGGGCCACCGGAGAGCATCGGCGGCAGGATGGTCGCGGCGGCGGCGATCAGCAGGAAGAACAGGGTGCTGAACAGGAACGTGCGGTCGCGCAGCTTGACCCGGATCTCCCGGGCGGCGACCAGCCGGGTGGCCTGCATGGTGTTCACTGGGCGACCTCTCGGAAGATCTCGGTGAGGGAGGGGCTGACCGGGCGGAACGCGCGGACCGGGCCGCGGGCCAGCGCCGCGTGCAGCACCGGCTGCTCGTCCGCGCCGGGCGCGAGGTCGAACACGGCGCGCGCGCCGTCCAGGTCGACGAGGGTCACCCCCGGTTGGTCCCGCAGCCAGCCGGCGTCGGTCTCCACCACCAGCTCGAAGCGGGGCGAGGTGTACGTCGCGCGCAGCCCCTCCCGGCTGCCGGCGGCCCGGATCGCGCCGCCGGCGATGATGACCAGGTCGTCGCAGAGCCGCTCGACGACGTCGAGCTGGTGGCTGGAGAAGAGCACCGGCACACCCGTGGCGGCCCGCTCCCGCAGGACGGCGACGACCGTGTCCACGGCCAGCGGGTCGAGGCCGGAGAACGGCTCGTCGAGCACCAGCACCTCGGGGTCGTGCACCAGGGCGGCGGCGATCTGCGCGCGCTGCTGGTTGCCCAGCGACAGGGTCTCCAGCAGGTCGTCGCCGCGTTCGGCGAGCCCGACGCGCTCCAGCAGGGCGTCGGTGCTCCGCCCCGCGTCGGCGGCGGTCATGCCGTGCAGCCGGCCCAGGTAGGTCACCTGGTCCCGGACGCTCATCTTCGGGTAGAGGCCGCGTTCCTCCGGCATGTAGCCGAAACGGCGGCGGGCGTCGCGGGTCAGCGGCGCGTCCCGCCAGGTGATCTCCCCGGCGTCCGGGGCGAGCACCCCGAGGATGATCCGCATGGTGGTCGTCTTGCCGGCGCCGTTGCCGCCCACGAAGCCGGTCATCCGGCCGGCCGCCACGTCGAAGGACACGTTCTGGAGCACCCGCCGGTCGCCGAAACTGCGGTCGACGCCGTCGAGGCGGAGCACATTGGTCACGGCGTTCACGCTAGATCGCCGCCCGCCGCCCGCCGTCCGCCCCGAGATCGAACGTGCCGTCCCCCTCGTGGCGGAGGCCGGTCAGCCGCCGGGGCGCACCACCCCGTGCTCGTACGCGAAGACCACCGCCTGCACCCGGTCGCGCAGGCCGAGCTTGGCGAGGACCCGGCTGACGTGCGTCTTCACGGTCGCCTCGCCCAGGTGCAGCCCGGTGGCGATCTCGGCGTTGCTGGCACCCCCGGCGACCAGGACCAGCACCTCCCGCTCGCGGGGGGTCAGCTCCCGCAACGCCTCCCCGGGCGGCGTCCCCGGGCCGCCCGCCGCGACGGGCTCGCCGGGGCGGGCGAAGGTGGCGATCACCCGCCGGGTGATCTCCGGGGCGAGCAGGCCGTCGCCCCGGGCCAGCACCCGGATCGCCTCGATCAGCGCCTCCGGGGTGCCGTTCTTGAGCAGGAAGCCGCTGGCCCCGGCGCGCAGCGCGGCGAAGAGGTAGTCGTCGCGGTCGAAGGTGGTGAGGATCAGCACGGCCGGCCCGCCCGGCGCGTCCTCGTCGGCCGTGATGCGCCGGGTGGCCTCCAGCCCGTCGACGCCGGGCATCTCCACGTCCATCAGCACCACGTCCGGGCGCAGCGCCCGGGTCATGGTGACGGCGCGCTCGCCGTCGGCGGCCTCCCCGACGACCTCGATGTCCTCCTCCACCTCCAGGATGACCCGGAAGCCGGTGCGGACCAGGTGCTGGTCGTCGGCGAGCAGCACCCGGACCGGACGCTCCGCTCCGGGCTCCCCGTGGCCGCCGCTCACGCCGGCCGCCCCGTGGCGAGCGGCAGCGGGAAGCGGGCCCGTACCCGCCAGCCGCCGCCGACGCGCGGCCCCGCCTCCAGCTCGCCGCCGTGGGTGGCGACCCGCTCGCGCATCCCCACCAGGCCGAGCCCGTCGGCGTTCGCCGGTCGGGTGGCCCGTCCGTCATCGGTCACGTCGACCTCCACCTCGTGCGCCAGGTAGCGGATCCGCACGTCGAGCGCGGTAGCCCCGGCGGCGTGCTTGAGCGCGTTCGTCACGGCCTCCTGGGTGACCCGGTAGGCGGCCTGGGAGACCGAGTCCGGCAGCGGCGCCGGGTCCCCGTACACCCCCAGGGTCGCCCGCAGCCCGGCCTCGCGGGCCCGGTCGACCACGGCGGCGATCTGGCCGACGCCGGCCGGGTCGGCCTGCGTGCCGCCGCCCGGTTCGGTGTCGCGGGCGCGCAGCAGGCCGAGCATCCGGCGCAGCTCGTCGACCGCCGTGCGGGCCGTCTCCTCGATGGCGCTCAACGCGGCCCGGGCCTTGACCGGGTCCTTGTCGAACACCCGGCGGGCGGCGGACGCCTGCACGCCCATCACCGACACGTGGTGCGCCACCACGTCGTGCAGCTCCCGGGCGATGCGGACCCGCTCGCCGACCACGGCGTGCTCACGGATCTCGGCCTGCGAGCGGCGCAGCCGCTCGGTCTGGGTCTCCAGCTCGTGCTGGCGGCGGACCGCCAGCCAGGCGATCTCGCCGAAGAAGTACGCGAAGCCGAAGTACAGCATGTTGACCAGCACGCCGCTGACCATCGCGGCGAGCACCGGGGGCACCGGCCCGACCGCCTGGGCGAACGCGTCGGCCGGGATGCTGCTGTAGGTGGTCGCGTAGTAGATCCCGAGCCAGAGGAACATGGTGGCGATGACGCCGATCCTCAGTCGCCGGGACAGCCGCCGGTCCCGTCCCCACGCGCCCAGCGTGTAGAGGGCGGCGAAGAGCGACCACGAGGCGAGCTGCGTCTCCGGGGCGGAGCGGGCCTGCGCGGCGATGAACGCCACCGAGACGACCAGCGTGACGGCGGCGGGGAAGCGGCGTCGCCAGATCAGCGGCAGGGTCACCGCGACGGTCCAGAAGATCTGCTCCGGGCCGGAGGGCGGCGGCCCGAGCAGGAACGCCCCGGTGCTGCGCGCCAGGGTCAGGCTGAACAGCGCCAGGACCGTCGCGGCCAGCCCGGCGTAGACGTCCAGCCGGCGCTGCTCCGGGGTGGGCCCGGGCCGCTGCCAGTCCTCGTCGCTCTCGCTGTTCATCCAGGTCAGGATCTCATCCCGCCGGCCGCCGCCGGTCCGGCACCCGGCCGGGACGCCCCGGCCCGCCCCGGCGGCGGGGCCGGGCGGCGGGCGTGGTGGCGCGTACCCGGTCCAGCAGCCGGTCCAGCTGCCCCCGCGCGGCGGCCGACCCGGCCGGGCGGGTCCAGCCGACGAAGCGGGCGAACAGCTCGGCCGGGTCCGGCGGCCGGGGCCGCAGGCGCAGCCAGTCCCCGGCGGCCTCGTGCAGCAGCACGCAGAGGTAGACGGAGAGCCCGACCGGGTCGTGCGCGTACTCGACGCGCAGCGCCAGCTTGGCCGGCTGGCAGGGCCAGGGCGCCGCGCAGACCCGGCAGCGCCAGGCCGGCCGCGCGGCGACGTGCCGCCGCCGCCCCGTCGTGGGTACGGGATTTGGGTACGTGCGCGCGCACGTGAGCGACCGCCCGGACGACGTTGATAGCCTTCAACGCAGGTGGGAGAACCTGCGGGGCGAGGCGCTGCCCCGCCGGGCGTCCCGGGAGCTCGTCGCGGAGGTGGCGGAGTCATGGACCTGACCGGCGCGGTCTGGCGGAAGTCCACCCGCAGCGACAACGGCGGGTCCACCTGCGTGGAGGTGGCGACGAACCTGGCGGGCGTGGTGGGCGTACGCGACAGCAAGGACCGTGGGGGAGCGGTGCTGGCCTTCGGCCCCGCGGCCTGGGCGGGCTTCCTCGCCGCGGCCACCGCCGGCGCGCTGCGCCCGGGCCGGTAACCGGCGCCGCGACGCGCGCCGGCCCGGCACGCGGTGGCGTGCCGGGCCGGCGTCGCCCGGTCAGGTGCGGTTGCGGTACGCCTTCTGGGCGCTGTCGAAGATGTCCCAGAGCGTCACGAGTACGGTGCCGGCGATCACGGCCGTCGCCACCAGGTTGAGGTTGTCGACCTCGCCGAGCCAGTCGAAGCGGGCGACGAGGTCGGGGTTGAGCAGCCGGTCGGTCGACATCAGCCAGACCACCGGCACCGCGAACGCCAGGTTGAGCACCGCGTTCACGGCGACCAGCGGCCAGGTCCACCGCCCGGCCCGGTACTTGGCGATCTCCAGGCCGATGGTCGCCACCAGCACCGCGATCAGGAACGGCAGCCAGGAGCTCCAGAGCGCCGGGTCGAGGATCGGCAGGTTGCCGCCGCCGTCGTCGGTGACGAACGAGCGGAAGTGCTGCATCGGCAGGTACGCGATGACGAGCGTCAGAAAGCTGATCGAGGCGACGGTGTCGGCGCAGGTGATCTGCCGGTGCAGCGGGGTCTCGGGGAGCTGGTCGACGCTCCAGGCGGGCAGGTGCAGGGGGGTGCTGGTGCGCTCCAGCACCGCGAAGACGGCGGTGACCCAGAAGGCGATCTGGACCGCCACCTGGATGGTGCCCGAGATCCCCGCGCCCACCGCCTGGCCGACGGTGCCGCCGTCGGCGGCCTCCAGCACGCCGACCAGCACGCCGACGCCCACCGGAATGAAGCTGAGCAGCAGCTTCATCAGCCGCGCCCAGGCCAGGTAGTAGGTCGGCCCGATGAGCTGTAGGTGGCGGTCGGCGTAGCGGGCGGCCAGCAGGTCCGGGTCGCCCAGCTCGGTGAGCACCTCGCGCTCGGCGGCGGCGGCCTCCTGCCCGCCGGCCGTGCGGCCCTCGACCATGTCGTCGATCGAGGCGCGCAGCTCGGTGGCGATCTCCTCGCGGCGCGCGACCGGCACCGAGCGCAGGGTCGCGGCCAGGTAGCGGTCGGTCAGGGTGGTCATCGGTCGGCTCCTTCGATCAGCCCGGTGAGGGAGGTCTGTACGGCGGCCAGGTCGGTGAGGAGGCGGCCCAGCACCGACTCGCCCTCGTCGCTGGTCCGGTAGAACTTGCGCGGGCGGCTCTCCTCGGTGTTCCACTCGCTGGTGAGCAGCCCCTGCTCCTCCAGCCGCCGCAGCAGCGGGTAGAGCGTGTTGGCGTCGACCGGGAAGCCGTGGTCGGAGAGGCGTTGCAGCAACGCGTAGCCGTAGCCGGGGCGGCGCAGCGCGACGAGGCTCGCCAGCACCACGGTGCCCCGACGCAACTCCTGGAGGTGCGTCCGGAGGATCTCATCGCTAACCATGTGTCACACCATAGTGTGTGGCACACACTATGGTCCAGTGCTACATCATCGTGTGGATCGCTATTAGTGTGTTCGGGTGAAACGGGCGGCGGCGGACCCCTCCTCGGGGGTCCGCCGCCGTCGCGCGCCGCTCAGCAGGATCGTCCCTCCCGGAAGGCGCGCTCGACGAACGACGCCGGCCCGACCTGGAGGTAGCCGGCACCGGGCCGGATCGGGTGGCCGGTGAAGAGCTCCACCCGGGAGCCGGAACGCACCAGGTAGGCCGACGAGTCGCCCGCGTCGTTGCGGATCATCGAGCCGCGCGGGCCGTAGATCTCCTCCAGCTCGGCGAAGGACATGCCCACCGACGCGCCGGCCGGCGTGCGGGGCGGCGCGGTGGCGGTGCCCACCTCCACCAGGCGGGCGTCCCGGAAGGCCAGCAGGACCTTCCCCGCCCAGGCCCCGGTGACGCCGGCGCGGAGCACGCCGTCGCAGTCGGGCGCCACCCAGTCGACGAGGCCGGCGGCCGACAGGTCCGCCAGGCGGGCCCCGATCCGGAACGGCCCGGCGCCCCGGACGCTGATGACCCGGACCTCGTCCGGATCGGCGGCCGGATGGACGCCGGGCCGGTTGGCGCCGTCCACGGCCGGCCGGGACGCGGCGGCGGCCGGGGCCGCCGCGGTGAACGGTACGAGCCCGGCCGTGGCCAGCAGGGCGGTGACGACGATGTGCGAGAGACGGTGCACGGGGATCTCCTCCTCAAGGAGTACGGCTGTCCTTGTCCTGTTGGTCACCCGCCGGGCGGAATCGGTTCGTCGTCTTCCCGACCGGTACGCCCAACCCGCCGGCCCGCCAGCGCCGCGGCCCGCGTCGCCCCGGCCCCGCGCGGCGGCGCGGGCTGCCCCCGCCCTGGTCCGCCGTCTACTGTCGAGGCGGAACGGCGACCGGCGGCGCCGGTGTCGGGGGTGGTGCGGTGACCAGTCCGGGGCGGATCGGGCCCTACCGGGTCGAGCGGTTGCTGGGCACGGGGTCGTTCGCGACGGTCTGGCTGGCCCACGACCCGGTGCTCGACGCCCCGGTGGCGATCAAGGTGCTGGCCGAGAACTGGCACCACGACCTGCGGGTACGGGAGCGCTTCCTCGACGAGGCCCGCCTGCTGCGCCGGCTCGACGACGAGCGGCTGGTCCGCGTCCACGCGGTCGGCGAGCTGGCCGACGGCCGGCCGTACTCGGTGCTGACCTGGGCCGACGGCGGCAGCCTCCGCGACCGGCTGGGGGCCGGCCCGATGCCCGTCCCCGCCGCCGTGGAACTGCTCGCCGAGATCGCCGCCGGCGTCGCCGTGCTGCACCGGCACCGCGTGGTGCACCGCGACCTGAGCCCGGGGAACGTCCTGTTCCGCGGCGGCCCGGACGGCGAGCGGGTGCTGATCGCCGACCTCGGGCTGGCCAAGGCCCTCGCCGCCGCCTCCGGCCTCACCGCCCGGGCCGGTACCCCCGGTTACATGGCCCCGGAGCAGGACGACCCGCTCGCGATCGTCGACACCCGTGCCGACGTGTACGCCCTGGGCCGGCTCGGCCTGCGACTCCTCGCCCCGGCCCCGCGCCCGGCCGCCGTCGCCGAGCCCGGTCCCGTCGCCGAGCCAGGTCCCGTCGCCGGTTCCGACCTCGGCCCCGTCGCCGACGCGGCGGTCGGGGCGCGCCGGGGCGTCCCGCCGGAGGTGGCCGAGGTCCTGCGCCGGGCCACCGCGCCCCGACCCGCGGACCGGTACCCGGACGCCACCGCCTTCCGTGCCGCCCTGTGCCGGGCCGCACCGGCGGCCCCGTGCCGCGCCGCACCGGCGGGCCCGCCGGCCCGCAAGG